>DAISHM010000039.1:0-7955 GCA_036822535.1 Candidatus Caenarcanales bacterium | reverse complement strand
AAGTATGACACACATAACAAAGACCTCTTAGACAATATGGTTTCCTACCTACAATATGCTCCAAATACGGAATCAATTGAGCTATTCACTTTGGCTAAACAATATGAAACTATGGCTTTTCCTAATTATCAAGAGCAATCTCTAGAATTATTTGATTATAATCCCAGAACACATAAGACTAGACTTAGGCTAGGCTTTGTCTCTGGTGATTTTAAGCGCCACGCAATCTTCTTCTGTATAGGTCATCTCTTTCCAGAATTAAAAAAACTTGATTTAGAAATTTTCTGCTACTGTAATAATCCTCACGACGATATCACAGATATATTTATTAATCAGTCTGATCAGTGGCGAGATATAGTAAATCTAAATGACTTAGAAGCTGCAAAGTTGATTTTTCAAGACAAGATTGATATTCTAATTGATCTTTCTGGACATACTGTATTAAACAGGCTAGGTATTTTTTCATTAAAACCATCTCCTATACAGGTTTCATGGCTTGGACAATTTGGTCCACTAGGTATAAAAAATATTGACTATGTAATTAGTGACCCAACTCTCTTTAATAAAGAGGAACAAGCTTATTATTCAGAAAAGATCTATACCCTTCCGAATATATATGCTAGTTTCAATAAAGAAGAAGGGTTTGCTTGCGACAGAAAAATTCCAGAATCACCTCATAAAAAGAATGGCTTTATTAGCTTTGGTTCTTTCACGAATATGATTAAACTGAATAGAGATTGCTTCGATCTCTGGATTAAAATCCTAAAATCTGTTCCTGATTCTAGACTATATTTAAAGAACCATGCCCTTGCTAATTCAGATCTAAGAATATACGTAAGTAACTACTTTTTACAGAAAGGCATTAGCCAAGAACGCTTAATACTAGAAGGAGCAAGTGAAATTAGAGGCGAGTATCTTGATTGCTACGCAAAAGTAGATATTTGCCTAGACTCAGTTCCAGTAGGAGGATATACAACAAACTTAGATGTTCTCTATATGGGCATACCATTAATTACCTTATATGGGAATAAGATGCATCATCGCACTGGTTCCTCATTACTAAAGACAATTGGTCTAGAAGAACTAATCACATTCAGTCCAGATGGATATCACAGAAAAGCAATCGAACTAGCTTCTAATCTAGAGTTACTCGCATCATATAAGCACACAATAAGAAGAAAACTCTTAGAATCCAATTTATTCAAAACTAATCAATTCGCTCATGATTTTGCAAATGCAGTGAGAGATATGTGGAGGACATTCGTCAATGACTACACTAAACAAACTTAAAGAAGCTGAGAAGTCTTATAACAATTCTGATTATCACAGATCAATAGAAATTCTCAGATCCCTAGAAACTGCTCTAGATAATGAGGCAGCATTAAACTTGCACAAAAACCTAATGCTAAAGATACTAGAAAAATACCAAAAATTAAAAGAGCTAGAAACTAATGATAATAATAGTTTGGAATTAGGTCTTTTGTATCTGAGCTTTCAAAATAGCAATAAGGCAAATCAAATCTTTATCTCACAAATCAAACAATTAAATAAGGAGGATGAAGCAGCTTTCAATCTTGGTAGAGAAAATCTGGCTAGAATTTTTAATTCACTGGGTCATTATTACTATGAAGGAAATCCCAGTCTTGCTATATCTTATTTTAAAAAAGAATTGATATATAATTCAGATTCCAACAATGGACTTGCCGCTCTATCAGAATTACTCTTTAGATCTGGAGAGACTAAAACTGCTATCAGCTACGCAAAAGAAAATATTAATAAAGTAAAACAATTAATAAGCATTGAAAAAAGCAAAGCTAATCTAGAAAAGTCAGAAAAGAGCATTAGTGATCTTCTAAGTTCTTTAAATTACTACTTCGATAATCTAATCATGATGCTTCATTATTCAGAAGATATTTCATTAGAAGAAATATACTTAACTACTCAAGAATATTACAAGAATTGCATAATACCTTTTAAAGCAAGCCTGAAGCAAGATTCCTATAGCACGTCAGATAAATCGACAAGCGTCGCAAAAAGTGACAAAGTAAAAGTAGGGTTTGTTTCAGCAGACTTACGTCAGCATGCACTGTTTTATTGGTTGAAGGATTTTTTAAAAGATTCTAATTTTAATCAATCAGAAATTTTTCTCTATCACAATCATTATGAAGACTCGTATTCAGAAATATTTAAAGCCCAAGTAAGGAACTGGCGAAATATTTCTAAATTAAATGATCTAGATGCATATAGGTTAATCAAAACAGATCAAATCGATATTTTAATTGATTTATCTGGACACACTACTGGAAATCGTTTGAGAGTCTTTAGCCTGAGAGCTGCTCCTATTCAAATCACTTGGCTAGGACAATCTGGACCAATGGGTCTCGCAGAAATTGATCATATACTAGTCGGAGAGAATTTCATAGAAGTAAACGAAGAAAAATTTTACAGTGAAAAAGTTCTGCGTATACCTGGATTTCTTGCACCATACAGCTTTAAAGAAAATGAAATCAAGCCTAGGGAATTAATACCTTGTCTGGAAAATAGTTATATAAGCTTTGGATCAGCTAACAACATGATTAAAATTAATAATCACGTACTTGAGGCTTGGAGTGCAATCCTCCATCAAGTACCCCATTCTAAACTTCTACTAAAAAACCAATCGCTGAATGATTTTACCAAGAGAGAAAAACTATATACTTTCTTTTCTAACAAAGGTATTAGTCCTTCTAGAATTTCGATGGAAGGCTTTAGTGATAGAAAAAACTACCTAGAATTCTATAACAAAATTGACATAATTCTCGATCCATTTCCAGCAGTTGGCGGCACCACATCACTAGATGCTTTATCTATGGGTGTACCTATCCTAACTATATATGGTAAACAGATGTCACATCGTGGCACTGCTTGTTTAAATAGATTACTAGGTATAGAAGACTTTATTACCTGTAATAAAAGAGAATATATAAATAGAGCCGTAAAATTAGCTACAGAGAAAGATTTAATCCAAAAAAGTAAAAGTCACATTATTAAAACCTTTAACCAGTCTATAATATGCGACGTAGAAAATTTTATTCAGAATTTTGAAAAAACACTTGTTGATTTAAAACTAAAATTCAATAAACCTTTATTATAAATTATTTACTAATCTTCGTGGCTGGAATAGCGTACAGCAGTAAATCGGCACAATCTCCACCATAACAACGTAGAAAGTAAACATAGTTTGAATTCAAGGAATTGAGATACTTATGAATTTCTAAGATATCATGAGGACGATGATAAACACTGACCACTAAAACAGGCTCTTCCTGCTCTATGATTAGCTTAGCTCCCCTTAATGCCTCTAGTTCCGCCCCCTCCACATCTAATTTAATTATTACAGTCTGCTCGTGCATAGCAAAATCGCTACTCAAATAATAAGAATCTAAACTAACGGCAGAAATTTGATCACTACTCATAGGATCTATACAAGAACCTTGTGAGTGCGTGAATGAAAAACCTAAAGTCTTATCAGAACTCCAAACAGCAAGATTATTGAATTTAGACTTTCTATCAAAATCTGATAAAGAATGGTTTTCTAATAATTTCGTATAATTTCCTAGATCTGGCTCAAAAGCATGAACCTGTAAATTTTCCTCAGAAAATAATTCTCGAAAAGCAGATATAGTATCACCATCAAAAGCACCACAATCAAATAATAAAAGGGACTTAGATTGGCATAGCTTCTCTTTTAAAATCAAAAAAGGGTTATAACCTTTCATTAAGTTTATAAAAAACCTAGCATTAACTATCATTTCAAGATAACTATCTAAAAAATCACGGGATAGAGAATCAGCTAAAACTCTTCTTAGATCACTGTAATCATTCATTTTGTCATCTAGTTCTTGTTTTTGAGTAAAAAAATAAAATGGCAAGCATTCATCTGGAAATTTTTGCATCAAACAAACCCCTGGATGAACTTTTTGAAATCCATACTGTTCTTTTAAACGACTTGCTGACTCTAAATATTCATGTCGTGGATTGAAAATGGTTACAAAAGTATCAATCTGCTTATCAATTGAATCACTATCTGGTAATAAAACTGGTACACCTAAAATTGATTGACATAAATTAGCTTGAATCTCATCAATAAAAGCTCTCACCTGAATGCCACTCCTAATAAGCACTTCAGCTAATTGCCTGCCCGTCTGACCAGCACCAAACAAATAGACACCAGTATGTAAATCTAAAGTTTCTTTTAACATCTTCTCTTGCGCCATAACTCTACTGATTCCACAGGATTCCATTTATAACCCAGATATTGATTTCTAACAGAATCCTCTAAAGAATATAGATGCGGGGCATATCTTGGAATATCAATTTGCTGAGCAAGAAACGGAAGCCCAATAACATGATTCAGCCCGAAACGTGCCGAGGATGAAAGATTATAACCAGTACGATGAAAGACCATGGCATTCATAACGATAAAAGTACCCTCTGCCACATCGGGCACTATTTGCTGAGAACGCACAAAATCATCAGAGGGAAACAGTGGAAAATGTTGAGAATATGGTAATAAATAAGTTCCACCAGTTATTTCATTAAATGGATCCAAACAAAGCATTGCATTCAGAGCAATTGGCTTAGAAGAAACCCAATGTTGATAATTTAAATCTCGATGCCAACCCATTTGGTACTGATCATTAGAAGGTTCATTGAAAACACCATTTTGCATCAATAAGATATAGTTTTTACCTAAGATTGCCTCTGCAAAGCTCATTATAGCCTCGTTAGTTGCGACATCTAAAAATGAATTATCACTAGCTAAAGGACATCTAATAATATTTTTATCACCTATGCTTTCAATAACCTTTTCTCCTCCAATCTCAGAAACCTGTTTTTGATAAGCACTAATTAGTTTATTTTTTAGCCCCAGACACTGAATCTTATCTAAACCACTATCAAGAAAAGTAAAACCTCTAAGATTAAACTCCTCCACTTTTTTATCTAAATCAGAAAAACAAACAGTCCGTTCATTAACACCATAGGTTATGATATTTGTGTCCATACTGGGCATATTCCCTTGTACATCTAAACATTATTAATCTATTAAAAGTATTATTGAATTATGTTAGACTCTCACCTAATCTATTGTGCAGATAATCCAGACAACCAGAGGATAAATCAAGGTGCACTGCTACCGACAATCTTATCATTTAGTGAGTACTACCGAGTATTCATTGGCTTCCTAGATAAGCATGGCATTTCTAGAATTGGTTTTATTGATTTGGAGAAGGAGCAGCCAAAAAACATCATTAGGATATCTCAAAAACCCACTTTAGACATAGGTGAAGCGGGTTGCTTTGATGATAATGGCGTAGTTCCAATTTCTGTTTTAACTCATGATTCTAAAACTTACCTATATTATGTTGGTTTCCAACTCGGTGTAAAAGTACCTTATTACATGTTTCTTGGTCTTGCTATCAGCATGGATAATGGAGAAAACTTTTACAGATTTTCTAAAACCCCGATATTAGACAGAAATGATAATGAATTATTTGCCCGCTGCGGTGCTCACATTCAAATATTTGATGATAAATGGCACATGTGGTACATCGGCAGCGTTAAAGAAGGCTGGATTAAAAGTGAACATGACAAAAAACTCCCTCTATACTCAATGCGCCACGCTACATCGGAGAATGGAGTTGACTGGGAAGCTGATCCAGAGAACTGCTTAAGTTATATTGGTGACGAGCATGGATTTGGTCGAGCACACGTAATCAAAGATCAGGGATTATACAAGATGTTCTTTTCAAGTCGGAAATTATCAAGTGGATATTCACTAGCTTATGCAGAATCCTTAGACCTTGTGAAATGGACTCGTAAAGAAAATCCTGCTCTCAATATCAATTCTAAAGCCACATGGGATAATCTTCACAAATCCTACCCATTTCTGGTAGAGAACAAAGATTCTTACTTAATGTTTTATAATGGCAACAATTGTGGCAAAGAAGGATTTGGCTATGCGGAAATTAGCAAAAAATTCATTTAGGCGTAGAATGTAGTTTATGATATCAATCAAAAAATATTCCAATGAATATTTGAACCTTTGGAATAAGTTTATTTTAAATTCTAAGAACGGCACATTTTTATTTAATCGCAATTACATGGATTATCATTCTGACCGCTTTATAGATAGCTCATTAATGTTTTTTGATGATAACCAGCTATGTGCAGTCTTTCCAGCAAACAGAATTGACGATCATCTCTACAGTCACCAAGGATTAACCTATGGAGGCTTTATCACGGACACCAGCATGACTATTGTACGTTTAATAGAGTGTTTTCAATTATTAATTCAATACATGAAAGACAGTCAGATAAATCAGCTGACTTATAAAACCATTCCTTATATTTACCACAAATATCTCGCTGACGAAGATCTATATGCATTATTTCGGAACTCTGCTACTTTGATCAGACGTGATATTTCATCTGCTGTAATTCCAGCTTCTGAGTTGGCTTTTAGTGATAGAAGAAAAAGAGGAATTAAAAAAGCCCTAAAAAGTAATATTTATACCAAAGAACTCTCGAATCTAGAGGAATTTTACTCAATACTCGCTGATGGCTTAGAAGAAAAATATAATGTTAAACCCACTCACTCTCTTGACGAATTAAAACTCCTGCATGAACGATTTCCTTTAAACATAAGGTTATTCGGTGCCTCAAACGAGACTAAAAAACTTATAGCTGCAGTCTTAATTTATGAAACAGAGAATGTAGCCCATGCCCAATATATTAGTAGCTCTAACCTAGGTAAAGAGCACGGAGCACTAGATCTTCTATTTAACCATCTAATTAACGATGTGTACAAAAATAAAAAATACTTTGACTTCGGAATATCCACCGAAAAGCAAGGTCTAATTTTAAATGAGGGACTTATTAATCAAAAAGAAGGCTTTGGGGCTAGAGCCATTACTTATGATTTTTATAATATAGACTTAAACAAGCTAAAAAACCTATAACTAATGGGTTTATAAATTTGTAATTAAACCTATAAAAATGCTTAGTCATGGTCATTACGAGTAATGAGAAAGTAGAGATTAATTACATTCAAGCGGAGTACCTAGTCAGACAACGCCGCTATGCATTGGCTTTGAATATCTTAAGATTTATTGATGAAAACTATAAACTAAGTAATACTAATTCTGAATTGCATCAAAAATTAATGTCAACAATTCTCAAGGAATTTCAAAAGCTTAAATTTTTAGAAAGCAAAGAGCCGTGTTTAGAATTAATTGATTTATATATTTGTTTCAATAAATTTAAAGAAGCAAAAAATATGCTGGAATTACTGTTACATACACACAAAGAAACAGCATGTATCCGTAGTAAAAGATATTACGATGTTTTATCATTAAAACTAAAACTTTTCAGTGAAGAAAATATAGATACTAAATGGAATTCAGTGGATTTTTTAGAAGAATTTACTTGCCGAGATGAGGCTATTGGAATTTATAGAGACCTCGGCGATCTGTACTTAAAACAAGATATAAAAAAAGCTATTTACTTTTATGAGCAAGAATACAAATTAAACTCTAATGACCCCAAACTGAATTTATTGTTAGTAAGTCTCTACGCCAAAGAAAATCAAGATTTACGTAAGCATAGACCACTTATAGAAAGAGCCTTACAAGATCAGGAGAGGACAGAAGAACTTCTGCGTATCGCCATCAAACTAAGTGAACAAGAAAATAAACCACTAGAATATGAACAGCTAAGCCAAGAAATGATTGATCTTTTTCCAAACACCGAGTTCTCAAGGTGCTTGCAAGCAAACAAATACATAAGAGAAGGTCTAATAGAAGAGGCTATTAAAAAACTCAATGAAGCAATTAGAATAAACCCTGAAGATATATTAGCGCACGATAATTTAATAATGTGCAGCCAATATACAGAAACAGTTTCTAATGAAGATC
>DAISHM010000038.1:0-7961 GCA_036822535.1 Candidatus Caenarcanales bacterium | reverse complement strand
GACCAAGTTTAACTTTTTCTAATTCTCTGATAATTTCAATCGCCCTTATTTTAGGAGTACCAGTAATAGAGCCAACTGGAAAACTAGCATTAAAAATTTTTTCTAGATTAGGCATAGAAATGAGTTTATTTCCTGAGCCTATTTTTAAAAGATTACTTTCATCAAGCATAGAGCTTATCTTAGAGACTAGGTGAAATAGATTTTTAAATTTTTTTATTTCTAAAAACTCAGGTACTTTTACTGAACCCGTTTTAGATATACGACCTAAATCATTTCTGATTAAATCTACTATCATAATGTGTTCAGCTCTCTCTTTTTCAGAAATTAATAACTCATTCTTTTTATCTAATCTACTAGTTCCTTTTATAGGAGAGCTTTCTAGCATCCATATATCTTTAGTTTCCCCAGGGTAAATTTTTAAAAAAGATTCTGGAGAACTGCTGATGATTACATAGTTTTCATAATTAAGAAAAGCTGAGTATGGTGCAGGATTTTCTAATTTTAATTTATGGTATAAATCCTCTAAATCCTTGTCGCTGAGCTTTATTTTAGTCTCTATCTTTTCTGATAAATTAGCTTGATATATATCTCCCTCTTCTATATATTTCTGACATAGCTTAATTTTATTAATATACTCTTCACGCTTAAATTTTAAGAACTCAGTTTCAGAGCGCAACATAACCTCAGTCTCTTTCTGGGATTCTTTTACGTAATGGTCTTCATTAAGATTACTCTTTTTAATTTCCTCATAGATGATAAATTCCATATCACCTTCATAGCTAATATATCCAGCTAGACCGGCATCTGCTTTTTCTAAAATCTCAGGATGCTCTATTAGAAAAGCATTAAGCCCACTAAGAGAAAAAACTTTCTTAATGGGCTTATAGCAATGAATCTGATTAATTAGCTTATCTTCACTAAAAGTCTCTAATAGGAATTTATGCTCTGTTAGTTTGAAGTCTGACTGATGCATTACCATTAAATCCTTCAGCATTAATGACTGGTTTGTGAATTTTAATATCTACACTATTAATTTTAGGAAATCTCCTAAAAAGCTCATCTGCAATGGATTTACATAAATGCTCGATTAGATTATATTCTTTAGCCTTAGCAGTATCTTGGATAATATGAGAAAGATCTACGTAGCTGATACTATCTGCCATAGTGTCATTTTCACAGGCAGAACTAAGATCTAGACCGATTTTCAGGTCTACGATAACAGCTTGGCCTCTTTTACGCTCATTCTCGTATATTCCTAACCTACAGAAGGCTTGAACTTTTTCTAAATATATTTCAGTGATCATAAATTAACTAGCTGTAATCTCAGTTTTAAGTCTTTTAATTCTCTGAGAAAACTCTACAGTTAATAAAGAAGACTCTTCTACTTGTTTTTCTAAAAGATCACACTTAGTTCTGAAATGCTCTAATTCTTGAGTCAGCTGCTCTATATTAGCATTTTTAATGTTTAGCATTTCTTCTAATTCCTCATTAGCATTGCCATTCATTATTTCTAATTCAGGCTTTTCTTCTCTAGAATCAGCAGAAGTGTCTACCGGTAAAGCTTTAGAAGTCTCTAAATCTTCTAACTTACGATTAAATTCCTCTAGTTTTTCTTCTAGATCTCTAATTTCAGAGTTTTTATCATTAAGAGTGCACTGTAATTTAGCTAGTGACTTCATTTCCTCATCACTAAGCTGTCTTACTTCATTTAGCGCTTTATCTAAAAGAGACTGACTTTTTTCTAGAAGAGTCGCTTCACCTAAGCCTTTCATGAATATATCAAATATATTCTTAGATTTTCTTTTATTAATCTCGCTAAGAACGTTATCTTTAGCGGTTTTAATAAATTCAGATATTTCCTTAAGTCTTGATTCGTTATTTCGCATGTTCGAGCTCCTTTGCTGTATTTGAAATTACTTCCCCTTCACTTTCTATTTTTATTTCAGCCTGAACTAATTTCACACCCATTCTCTTTTTTGCTTTTTCGATATTAGTTATCTCTACTTCGAGTTTAGTGCCAATTTCAGGGAACTCTTTTTCATTATAGTTAGATTTATGCAAAAGAGCCTCAATCCCAGGTTCGACTTCAATAAAAAATCCAAATTCAGCGTGACTGACTACTTTACCTTTATGTCTAGAAGCCACTTTATATTTCTCTTCATCAATAATAGTCCAAGGCTCTGCTACTATCTGCTTTCTGCTGATAGCTATCTGCTGATTCTCAGGGTCTATTTTAAAAACCTTACCTGAAATCTCATCCCCAGCACTAACTAAATCAGAAGGCTCATTAAATCTAGCCCATGATAGCTCAGAAGAAGGTATTAAAATATCTATGCCTTCGTATTCTATAAAAGCACCAAATTTAGTAGTTCTTACTACTTTACCAGTAATTTCCTGACCTAGAGAGACTTTACTGATTACTTCGTTAATTTTAGCTTTTCTCTGTTCTTCGCTAACCGTCTTATTATCTAGGATAATTTTATTTTTAGACTCATCTAATTCTAGAATTTTAGCTGGAATCTTCTTCCCTACCCATTTAGATTGATCTAAATTTTTTAGAGACTCATGCTTATAATCTATTAGTCTAAGAGGTATAAAAGCTCTTTGTTTAGTTAAATTAATAGTGACTTCTGCACCATTTTTAAGCATTTTATTAATTACTACTTCTAAATTCTGCTCTTTCAGCTCACTGAGCTTATTCCAGTTAGCTTTTTCTTCAATTTTTTTAATAGAAGCTCTATAAACACCAGCAGTTTTACGCTCTTCTTCGATGATACAGACTTCTATACGATCGCCTACTTTAAAATCGCCAGGTTCCTTAGCACCTAATTCATTTTTACTGATAAAAGCTTCGAAATTCTTATTAATATCTAGAAAAACCCCTCCAGAATTTACGGCAAGCACTGTAGCCTGTAAGATTTGACCAAGCTGTGGCTTGGCTTCTTGCCTAGCAAGCAAAATCTCCTCTACTAATTTACTACTTTTAGTCGTCATAAATAACAATACGTAATATTATATTCTAACTCATTTAGCTCTTACAAATTCAGAAAAATAATAACGAGAAGCTAAAGCCAGTCCTAGAGCGATTCCTGCGTATATAAACCCGAAGATATTATAAGAATCTAAACCCATATCACGTAAAAATCTTAATAAATAACCTAAACCAATCATAAGACTGATCATAACTGTACCTTTAACTCCGAAAAGAATTAAAAAACCTCTCAAATAGTTTATAGGATTATTATCTATTTTAGGTAAGTTTGCGATATTTCTTAAACAGGCTTTTTTAAGCACAGTATTAGATTTTAAAAAACCTATAGCGATAGAAACCGCTAATAGAGAAAGCATCCAAGTAGGATTTAAAAAATACGGCATAAGCCATTCTACAGCTCTATTACCAATTCTTAGACCTACGCTTAACCAGATTATTCCTGCTAATAGTAGGCTAAATTTTGCTGGACTCATTCGTTTTATTTTAGCAAACAGGATACCTTAAGAATTTACTAATTACCAAGGATTTAGATTATTTGATTTAGAACCCTTTCTAGGAGAGCCTTTAGAGTATTTCTTAGGATCAGCTTCTTGTACTTGCATTAATAGATTTTCTAACTCTTCTTTAGATAATTTATCTTCATTTTCCTTTTTTTCTTCTTCTGGATTGTTTTTTTCTGTTTTATTTTCTTTTTCCTCTTCTTCTTTTTTTTCTTCTTGAGCTTTATCTTTTTCTGGAGGATTTTTCTTTTTATTTTCCTCGTCTTCCAATAATTTTTCTGCGAGTTTTAAATTAAAAATAGCATCTCTGTCTTGTGGATTGATTTTTAAGGCTGCTTTATAGGCATTTATCGCTTTACGATAATCTTTTTGCTTAAAAAAAGAATTTCCTAAATTATAATAAGCTTTTTCTTTTAAATTATCATTTTTATGATTTAAGCTAATGCTTTTTCTAAAAAGGTTTTCAGCGGAGGAATATTTTTTTTCTTTATATAGACTAATACCTAAATTATAATTCAGGCGAGCATTTCGAGGATTATCATTTAAAGCTTCTAAATATGCTGTTTTAGCTTCTGTATATTTTGAATTATTTAGATTTAGATCACCCTTAAGAATAGCAGGATGTATAAAAGCTTCTGCTGGATTATGAGAGCAGCTTATGAGTATAAAAATTAATATAGATTTTTTAAAGCTGTTTTTAGTTTTGAGCATCCCCTGAAAAATGCTGGGATTAGTGCTAAAGAATTTTTGAAATATGGATGAAAAAGAATCTAGGATTAAGAAAATTAAAGCTATGCTTAGAAAAATTTGATAAGTTTCTTTCCAGCGCTCGACTTTACTAGATTGAGTAATATTTTTAGTCTCTGGATTTTTTATAAAACTTAGGTAGATTCTTTTCAGATCAAATATTTTTGTTTCGCTACTAAAATATTTTCCCCCGCTGATTTCAGCGATTTTACGCAGTAGTTTTTCATCTAGTTTAGAGATAACTATATTTCCATATTTATCTTTAATTAATTCGCAATTATATTCTAAAGCTGCTCCCAGCTTAGTTCCTATGCCGATACTAATAATTTTTATATCAGCAGCTTTAGCTTGTGCAGCTATTTCTAGAGTTTTTTCATCCTGCTCTTCACCATCACTAATGATAATTAAAAACTTCTCTTTACCATTGACGAAATTAAAGCCTTTGATGGCAGTCTTTATCGCTGATTTAATTGAGGTACCTTCACTAGTAATGCTATCTACATCTAGCTGAGTTAGCCATTCTTTTAACATACTGTAATCATGAGTTAGCGGGGATTGTAGAAAACTAGTACCAGCGAAGACTATAATGCCAGCTTTATCTCCATTTAAGCTTTCTATAAGTTTTATCGCTTCTAACTTAGCTCTGAAAAGGCGATTAGGGCTAATATCATTAGCTAGCATACTTTTAGATACATCAATAGCAATAAAAATATTAGATCCAGTCTTCTCTATATTCTTAATCTCTGATTCCCAGCGTGGTGAGACGATACTAATAATTAAAAATAAGCAGCAAAGTGTAACTAGAATTATTTTAAAGAGATAATAAGGGATTTTAAAATTTGGAAATATCTCTGGGACTCTTTCTTTAATACAGAAGCTAAGAATATTTTTCTGAGATTCCTTTAAAGACCAAATCAAAAAGAAGAATATTAACGGAATTACGCTAAAAAGTATTATCAATTCAGGATGTTAAAAATTCATCTGTCTAAAATCCTTTTTAAGAGAGTATTAGATAAAAATATCTCTATAAGTAGTACTATAAATGCAGTGATTAGCAGATATTCATATTTATCTTCGTAGTTATGATACTGCTTTACCATCTTTTCTGTTTTCTCTAATTTATTAATCTCATCATAAATAGCGGTAAGTTCTTCACTGTTTTGAGCTCTAAAATACTTAGCATTAGTGCTGCTAGCAATTTCAGTGAGAGTGGCTTCATCAATAATCGCTTGCTGTCTAATAATTTTCTCACCATAAGGTGTCTTAATTAAAAACGGTACTTCCCCTTCTTTTCCGATGCCGATAGTATAAATTTTAATATTATATTTTTTTGCAAGCTCAGTAGCCATCATTGGTGAGATACTGCCAGCAGTGTTTTGACCATCTGTCATTAGGATTAAGATTTTAGATTTTGCGTCTAAATCTTTTAATCGTTTTACCCCCAGTGCTATTGCGGCTCCTATGGCTGTAGCATTCCCAGCAGCACCTATGTATAGCTGCCTGACTAGGTCTAACACGGCAGCATGATCTCGGGTAATAGGACACTGTGTATAAGCTTCATCCCCGAAGACGATTAAACCCAATCTATCATTAGTACGGGAGATAATAAAATCACTAAGTATTTTTTTTAGTACAGTAAGCCTATCTACAGTATCTCCGTCTAATTTAAAGTCTAAAGCAGACATGCTCTGAGAAGTATCTACTAGCATAATAATATCTAGACCTAGATTCTTTTCTGAGATATATGATTCACCGAATTGAGGTCTAGCTAAAGCTATTATGATCAGAGTGATGCAGAAAAGCCTTAAAATAAAGGGTAAATGGTAAAGTATTTTATCTAAAAAGCTTTCGCTGAGATTAATCTTAGTATCTGCTAAGGTGAATTCTAAGCTAGTATTCTTGTTCTTTTTTAAATAAAAAAAATAAAGTAAAGGTATCACTAAGAGTAGAAAGAAAAAAATAGGGTCTGCGAAATTCATCTACTAGACTCCTTTTCTAACTTTATTTTTTCCTGATGCTTTTTTTCTAATTCCTGAATGATAAGTATCATTCTAGCGAGATCTTCATTTCTTTTTTCTAGACTAAACTCTTTTAGTGCAAATTTAGCTAAATCTGCTCTATAAAAGGATTCTATAATAAATCTACTATCCTCGATTTTTAATTCTTCGATTTTAGCTAAGATACCTTTAATTTCCTCAGTGGTTTTATCTACTAAACCTAGCTTTAGTCTTTCATTAAAGTAAGTTTTACTGAGCTCTAAGTATGATAGATAAAAGCTTTTATTATCATTTATTAGTTTTAATTTACTTAGTTTATCTAAAAGGTCTTCATAAAAGGGCTTTAAAGATTTTTTTCTTTTAGAGATTAATCTATAAATAAAATAAATCGCACCTAGAGCAATAATCGTAACTAAAATATAATTAAGATAGCCTGGGAATTCTATCCCTGCGAATCCATGAATATCTTTAAGACTGTTTATAAGTTTTTCTCTAGTCTCTGGACTCATAGAATTAGATTTTAACTGAGAGAAAGATCACTGTACAAGGATTTGATTACGTGTTAGACTTACGCATGTAAGTAATGGTTATATTATCTTCATACAGCTCTGATAGCGATTCTGCGGATTCATCTTCATCTGATGAGACTATTAGCTCTTCCTCGAACTCGAGTACTAGAAATAGTCTTTTAGCTGCTACTACTAATTCTAAGCTTGAATTAAATTTAGAGACTAATCAGGTAGAGTCTTTAAGACCAGATAATTTTAATGAATATATAGGTCAAGAAAAATTAAAAGAAGCTCTAAAGATCTCTATGACAGCAGCTCGTAACCGAAATGATGTCTCTACTATGGGGCATGTAATGCTTTATGGTCCACCAGGCTTAGGTAAGACGAGCTGTGCTTATTTAATAGCTAAAGAATTAGGTACTTCGATTAAAACCTTTTCTGCACCAGCTTTAGACAGACCTAAAGATATTATAGGCATTTTAATGTCTTTAAATGCAGGGGATGTACTCTTTATTGATGAGATACATCGTCTGAATAAAGTTACAGAAGAATTACTTTATCCTGCTTTAGAAGATTTTGAGGTAGATTTAAATTCTGGTAAAGACAGCTCTTCTAGGGTAATGCGTTTAAAGATAAATAAATTTATTTTAGTGGGATCCACTACTAAATTAGGTTATATCAGTGCGCCACTTAGAGACAGGTTTTTACATGTGCATCGCATGCAGTATTACACTCATAATGAGCTTGCTGAGATTATTGAAAAGAGTTCTAAAAAATTACAAATCACTATAGATAGAGCAGCTACTCTAGAAGTCGCCACTAGAAGTAGAGGTACACCACGAATTGCTAATCGTTTACTTAGATTGCTTAGAGATTATGCAGATCACCTGAGGGTTTCTGCAATCAATTTAGATATAGCCGAGAGGGCTTTAAACCTATATGAAATAGATAAATATGGTTTAGATAAAATGGATAAAAGAATTTTAGAAGTTCTAATCGAGAATTATAAAGGTGGACCTGCTGGTCTAGAAACCATAGCTAGCCTTATTGGAGAGGATAAAAATACAGTAGAAGAATATTATGAACCTTTTTTAATACAATCTGGTTTACTTTTAAGAACACAAAGAGGCAGAGTTGTAACGGAAAAAGGTTTAGAATATTGTAAGTGACTCGTAGATCTTACTTAACTGGCTCCATGATAGGGATTTTATCCTTT
>DAISHM010000037.1:0-8220 GCA_036822535.1 Candidatus Caenarcanales bacterium | reverse complement strand
AGTTTAAAATGAATTTCTGAAGTTTATTACTAACACTAGCTGTCAGGGGCGTGTCGCTGCTAGAAATTTATTAAGCTTAGATGAAGGTTCTCGAACTAATGTAGAAATATTTTATTTTGCTGATTCTGCAAGAGCACCTTACGGAGCGAGGTCTATGAAGCAGATTGAGACTTATGTCTATGAATTTCTAGATTTTGCAGCTAATTTAAACATTAATTATTTCATCTCTGCGTGTAACACTAGCTCTAATTTATTCGAGAATTTAGATTTTTCTGCTTATAGATTTAAGACTTTAAATTTATTTTCTGCCTTAAATAGTTATCTATCGCATAATCGTGAAAATTTCAGCAATAAAAAGCTTTTTTATGCAGCGACTTTAGCGAATATCGCTTCAGAAAAATATAAATCTTTAGCTTTAGAAGTTCAGCCTATAGCCTGCCCTCGTCTAGTTCCACTTATTGAAAAGCGTGAATTTATAGAAGCTAAGAGGGTTCTAGAGGGAGAATACCTGAAAGATAATCTAGGAGAGATTCATAGAGGTGCTAAATTGATTTTAGGCTGCACTCATTATGCGTTAATAAAGCAATATTTAACGGGTTATCAAATTATTGATCCAGCAGAGCTTATTTTAAATGAGTTTAAAAATCTGTATGGGACTGTAAATATAGCCCAGCTGAGTTTAAATACTTATTCTACTGGAGAGAATTCATCTTTAATGGTATCTACTAAAGAATTAACCTGTGAGCTAACTTCATCTATAGAGATATAGCGTTTTAATTTTTTCAGATCTACGGTATCATAACTAAATTCTTTTTTATTGGTAAGAATATCAAAGGACTCGACTAAATCTAAATTTAGGCTAGCTTGATTACGATTGATATTTAGCGGATTAATATCAATTTTCATTGTTACAGGACCTAATCTAGGTGAGCTTGCAATTTTTATTGCAGGCTTTCTACGGTTAGGATCCTTATCCTCAGCACTGTCCTGTTTACTTAATATTCTCTCTTTGAGTTTAAGTTTGACAGAATCATCTAAAAGCAGAGTGTGACTCTCTTTAAGGCTGATGGTACTAGTACTAATTGCAAGTAGTTTATTTGAGCTTGAAATTATAAAACTAGAGAAAATAAGAAAGAACTGAATTAATTTAAGGATTTGCATTGTAAAGTCACCATTGACCCTAATACCACTGTATTTACTATATACCACCTACCATAGCCTTTCTAACATATAGACTTTATGCTTTACTTAAGGCAGTAAATCCATAACCCTAGTGTTCGCTACATTACTCTGCACACTAAAGAAAGAATTTTTTTCAGGTTCTTCTTTTAGAGAGTCTTCTAAATGTTTTACATAGCTAGAAACCTTTTCTCTGTTTTCGTTTGCAGTAGAGCTGAGTACACCCATATTTTCCTGATCTCTAGTCTGATATTCAGAAAATTTCTCTAAATTAACTTCTCTATCTACTTTTTCCTGATTAGCTTCTATCTCAATATTATCTACTCTTAATCTATTTACGACTACGCTATCTTTTACTGTAGATAAGGTCTCTAAGTCATTTGCCATAAGGCGTGTGAATTTTTCTAGATTTTTTTCTCTTGTAGATAAGTCAAACTCATAAATGCTAGATTTGCCACCTTGATCTACTGTAGACATTAGTAATTTATCTTCATCTAATTCTAGATTGCCTTCTAGCTTTACTCCAAATTCTTCAGGCTTTATACTGTAAATTTGCTGATCTTTTCTTAAATCGAAAACATGAATGCGGCTGCCTGTAAAGCTTTCAGAATCGTCTCGCTGTGATGCTACTGCTAGGTATTTATTATTTACAGCTAAGACGCTACCAAAGTAACCCAATCCTTGACTGTCTTCTGGGCCTTCTATTACTTTTTCAAATTCAGAATTTTCACTATTGAAAACATGAATTCTACCTGAGTGGGTGACCCCGTCAGCTCCATCTTTTTGAAAATTTTCACTAATAAATAATCTACCATGGCTGCCTTGCGTTATATTAGAACCGAAAGTACCATTAGTTTCACTAGGGCTTTTAAATTCACCAAATAATTCTCCAGTTTTTAAATCAAATTTATAAAGAGCACCTACTATCTGACCATCATTCTTTTCACTTGCAGCAGCTATCGCATAGAGCTTATCATCTAGCATAACGCTTTCTGTGATTCGATTATTTCCCCCTGGAGCTGAAATCTTAGTCTGGAATTCACCTTCACGACTGAAAATATACTCAGAGCCATTACTGTTAATTGAGACATTATTATCAGAGAGTTTTGCACCTTTAAAAGTCAAATTATCTTTAAAATCTGGATGTGAAAAGCTTGCTGCAATTTCCCCAGAGTCTGCTTTATATAAATATGCTGCATTAAATTTTTTCGGCATTTCTTCACTAGTGCGAAGTCCATTTATACCTACTAAAATATTTTTATCATCTACTTGAAAGGTTTTAGATTCAAACTCTAAAAACTGATCTTGCAAGCTACTTAAATTTATCTCTTTATTTAATTGAGCTGTTTCTTTATTTAATAGGGCGATACTTTCCTCTTCTTCTTTGGAAGATTTTTTCAATGCGACTAGCTGATTCTTAGTAGATTTAAAATTTTTCATTACCAAATCATTGAGATTGTTAATTTGATCAAAAATTCCTACTAGATCTGGCTTAGTCTCACTGACTAGGTTATCCGTAAAATGCTTAATAAATTCCTGTTCTTCTGGAGATTCTATATTTAGCTTTAAATTCAATTTATCTAACTGTTCTTTTACTTCACTAAATTCAGGACTAGAACTCACGGCATTGAGATTATCCATTAAATCATTAACTTTACTAATAAATTTCTCTTTTACATTAGAGTCTAGATTTATATCTGCACTTTTAAAACCACTAGAATTTAAACTTTCTAAAGAGTTTAAAACAGCTGAAATCTTTTCTGAAAGACCATCTCCACTGCCTAAAGAATCAGTGCTGTCTAAACTTAGTTTAGCTCTACCTAATTTTTCTGTAGATAGATTCGTGGCTTTAGCTCCGTGCTGCTTAGAAATTTGTGTATCAGGCTGTATACTAAAGTTTTGTTTAGCGATGTTACCTAACAAGTAATCAGACATTAATGCTTCCCCCTTAAGTCTAAAAACTAAAAATATTTAGAATCTAATTTATTTATACACAGCTTTTAGCTTTCATTAACAGATTCTTTGTCTTTTTCTTCAAGTAATGGCTTGCAAACATACTGAAATATGTCGTATTCAATAGAATTCGCTTGCACATAAGTTAGTTCAGGTTTATTTATCCATCTAGTATTAATTAATTTATTATGCTCATCGTAAAGCTGATAAGAAGTCATCATGGATTTTTTAGCGAAGCAATAAAAATAAACCATAGAATCTATACGCTTTGAATTTAAATTGATTTGTGGATTATCACTGTCTTGAAACTCTGGCTTAGAGAAGCTCTCAGCTTCTTTAAATACTAATTTAGTCCAAGCCTTACACATAGTTTTATCACATTCTAAGCGATTTTTATCTACATAAGCTTCTACACCTTTAAGCGATGTAGTTACTAACTCCCAAGAGCTTTCCTCGTGTTCAAATTCATTAGAACAAGCTGTGTTTAATAAAATAATTAGAGCGAAAAATAAAACTATTTTTTTCATGATTAATTTTCTCCTATAGTTAAAATAGACTGAGCATCTATGCTAGTCGGCACTTCGTTATATGCAAGTATGGCTAATTGTGGTAAAGACCGTTCTAGGATTCGTCTTAAAGGTAATCTGATTTTGCCATTACAGAGTAAGACTGGTGGGAATCCCTGTGATGACACTTCCTCGAAGCCTTGATTGATTTGTTCTATGACCATTTTAGCTCTAGTCGGCTCTAAAGCTAATTTATCTAGGTGTAAAGATTTAAGCATCTCTTCTTCGATAGCAGGGTGGAAGGTCATGCAGTTTAGTATATTATCGACTAAGTACTGTGAAGATATTTGCCTGCTGAGTCCTTCTCTAACCCTTTCTACTAGAAAGTCTCTGTCTTTATTTAACTTCGCATTATTTGCGATATGTTCTAAGACTAAAGAGAAATCTCTAATGGAAACCTGCTCACTGAGTAAGTTTGCTAGTATGTTTAATAATTCCCCTTTACTAATTAGACTAGATACTTCTTCTACTATACTTTCATTAAACTCTTTTACTTCATCTAACATCGCTACGAGGCTCTGTCTAGAGAGAATCTCTCCAGCAAAGACTTTCACGGCTTCGGTTAAGTGGGTCGCAATTACTGATGATGGTGTAGCTACAGTATAACCTAGAGACTCAGCTCTGTCTTTTTCATCACCTTTTACCCAGGTAGCAGGCAAGCCATAACTAGGCTCTACAGTCTCTGTACCTCTTAGTGGTTCTGCCATAGGATCTACTAGACCAGTATTAACTGCAAGAAAAGCATCTATGACTACATTACCTTTAGCTATAACACAGCCTCTTAATTTAATCTGATACTCATCTGCACCTAATTCTGCAAGGTTATCGTGTACTCTTACTGGTGGTACTGGTAAACCTAAATCTACCATAATCTGTCTTCTGATCTGACCTATACGGGACATTAGATCACCATTCTGCTTTTTATCGATTAAGCCTACTAGCTTATAACCAATCTCTAACTCGATTTGATCTACTTTAAGTAATTTTAAGACAGCTTCAGGACTATTATCCTTTTCTTTTTGTTTAAGTTTCTCATGATGACTCATTTCAGCCTGTTCTGCATCAGTAGCTGCTCTACTCGCTTCAGCTGTCTCTTTTTCTTCTACCTCATTTTTATACTTAGAATAAGCCCACCAGCCTAGTCCTAGAGAGACTATCATAAATGGAAAGAAGGCTCCTCTGATACCTAGAGCTAATACAAACATGGTAGCTGCTGAAATGGCTATAACTTCTTTACGTTTAAATAATTGATTACCTAGATCTGTAGCGAATTCTATATCAGGGTTTGAACGAGTTACTAAAATACCAGTCGCCACACTGATTACTAAAGCTGGTATCTGAGAGGCGAGACCTTCACCTATAGTAAGTAGAGTGTACAGTGAAGCTGCTTCTGCGGCAGGCATTTGTAATTGCACCATACCGATAATGAAGCCTGCGACTATGTTTACTAAAGCGATGATAATCGAAGCGATTGCATCACCTTTAACGAACTTAGAGCCACCATCCATAGTGGAGTAGAATTCAGCTTCTCTAGCTATCATTCTTCTACGTTCCTTAGCCTGAGCTTCATCGATTAAGCCTGCGTTTAAATCTGCATCCACAGCGAGCTGTTTACCTGGCATACTATCTAATGCGAATCTGGCTGCTACCTCTGAAACCCTGCCTGCACCTTGGGTTACGACTATAAAGTTAACTATGAATAAAATTAAAAAGATGATAATCCCGACTACAAAATTACCACCGACTACAAATTCTCCTACTGAGTGAATGACATTTCCTGCATGAGCACTAATTAAAATAGATCTCGTAGCACTAATTTCTAGAGCTAGTCTTGCTAAGGTAATGATTAACAGTAGCGTGGGAAAAGTACTGAACTCTAAAGGTTCGTTAACGTGCATGGTAACTAGGATGATACCTATGGCAAAAGAAAAATTAATAACGAAAGCCAAGTCTAGAATGAAGCTTGGCAATGGTACTAAAAGCATACCAATAACCACGATAACAAATACCGAGAGTACATTGGATTGATTTTTAAAGACTTGTTTCGCTAAGTGAGTGAGGGTTTGAAGATTAAGAGGCCTAGAAATCATCGTCAAATATTATGTCGTCTTCCTCATAATAACCATCGAAGTTATTACGATTTTCAATGACTTCATTCATGAGAATTTCTTTGTTCTCGAATGGATCAGTCATCGCATATAATTTAAGTACCCGATGGCCGTCCACTAATTCTACGTGACCTGGTTGATTTTCCATTATCCTCAAGTAGTCAAATGAATTAACATTTATGTGGATTCTACGATTAAATATTAAAGTTCCTTCAGAATCAGAAATAAAAACTTCGACGACAAAAGCTTCACTCTCTGTAAAAATTTGACCATCTATCTCATCAATAAATTTCACATGATCAAAGCCTTTAAGAACTCTGATCATATCCTTTTTAGCAGTAATTAAACCTTTACCTACTATACAAGGGATTTGTTTATCGCGGTCTCTGTCTTCGTTCAATTGATTTTCCTTTTACGAAATTGATTTAGCCTGAGATAAGTTTAAACTTACTAGCAATATACCTATTATATGCCCAGCTTTCTTAAGGGGCAACTGATTGCCAACAATGCTATTCTCTATTTAGTAAATGCCAGTTACTTAACAAATAATCGCTAAACAAAATAAAGCAAGGGCAGGGATTATCTCTACTCCTCACGGCGAAATAGAGACTCCAGTATTTATGCCAGTCGGTACTCAATCTACCGTAAAAGCCATGACTTATGCTCAGGTAAATGATTGCGGAGCTGAAATTACTTTAGCTAATACTTATCATTTATTTTTACGTCCTGGAGCTGATTTAATCGCAAAAGCTGGTGGCTTACATAAATGGACTAATTTTCATAAACCTTTTCTTACAGATTCTGGAGGTTTTCAAATTTTTTCGCAGATGCGTATTAATAAATGCCGCATCTCTGATGATGGTGCAGAGTTTATTGATGTAATTACTGGACAGAAATATTTTATGAGTCCAGAAGATTCTATTAATGTTCAGAATAAATTAGGTGCAGATATTATCATGGCTTTCGATCATTGTCCGCAGGGTAATGCTACTTATGAAGAAGCTAAAGAAGCTATGCTGCGTACTCATGCTTGGGCTGAAAGATGTGTAAAAGCTCATGCACGCACAGAAGATCAAGCCTTATTTTTAATAGTACAGGGTGGAATTTATGAAGATCTTAGAAAAGAAAGTGCAGCATATATTGCTAGTTTAGATGTTCCTGGCTATGCCATCGGTGGGGTCTCTGTCGGTGAGAGTCGTGAGGATATAGATCGTATAGTCGATTACACTAGTCCATTACTACCTGAAAATAAGCCTCGTTATTTAATGGGGATAGGTACTAAAGAAGATATAGTTAAGGCGATAGCGGCTGGAATAGATATGTTTGATTGTGTAATGCCTACTAGAATAGCAAGGCACGGCAGCTTCTTCGATAGAGATGGAAATCGTTTACAGATTAAAAATCAGAAATATACAGAGGACTTTTCTCCGTTAGTAGAGGGCTGTAATTGTTTTACTTGTACCAATCATACTAAGGCTTATGTAAGGCATCTCTGGAAGGTACATGAAACCACTGCTGCTACCCTGCTTAGTATACATAATTTGACCTACCTGATTAATTTAGCTAAAGAGATTAGAGGGAATATTGTGAGTGGTACTTTTAATCCAGAAAAGTATCTAATCTCAGATGGCTGATGAGCTGAATTTAGAAAAAACAGAGGAGTCAATAGCACTAGATATACCTGGTGTGACAGATTCTGCTGAGCTGAGTTCAGAGACTTCAAACTCAGATTCTCTTACTGATACTGAGATAGCCTCATCTTCAGAAACTAGTGAAGATCCAGTAGAAGAAGCTTCAGGAACGCCAGAGTCAGCAGAATCAGAATCTAGTGACCTCACTGAGATCTCTGAATTAAAGAAGAATTTATCTAAAGATCTTAAAATCATTGATGAAGCTTTAACTGATGATGAGTTTTTAGCTAAGATTAACTCCAAGACTGTTTTTCATCGTTTTGAAAAATATTTACGTACTAATGCTCGTACTTTAGGCGATTTTGAGGCTATTTTAAAAAGCTGGTTTTTACAGTTACTTTTACTTATAGGGATAGGCTCGGCTGTCGGCTTATTCTATTATGGTAAAACCTTTTATGGAGATGAACAGAGAAAGGCTTTAATCGGTTATATTATAGTAAATCATAAACTACCAGAGGGTTTTAAGGGAAATATAGATCACGAACTTCAAGAAATTATAGAACATTATGTAAAACCTTATGAGAAGCATGCTGAAAAAGAAGAAGCCCATGCCGAAGCGAAGCCACTTGCGAGTGATAAATATCCAGGAATCATTTCTAACCCGCAGCTCTTACTGATACTTGAGGAGCAGGGGGTAGGTAAAGTTACTGCTAGTGGAACTGAGTATACTGAAAAAATAAATTTATCTGGTCTAGATTTACGAAGTGTGAATTTTAAATACTT
>DAISHM010000036.1:0-8396 GCA_036822535.1 Candidatus Caenarcanales bacterium | reverse complement strand
ATTGGCTTCGACAGCTCACTGGTTATTCAGCAAGGTGGCTCACTGCATTGCATGAGTAAGCAGGAGTTTCTATAAATACGCTAAAATTTTAATTAAGCCCCCGTAGCTCAGCAGGATAGAGCAAGTCACTCCTAACGACTAGGTCGGAGGTTCAATTCCTCTCGGGGGTGCCATTTTATGAATAATTTAGAGCCATCTATAAACATAGAAGAACTAACTGAAATAATACGCTCTCACAGTGATATTTTCACGAAGGTTAAAAGTGAGATGAGGAAGCGAATTATAGGTCAGGAAACTTTTATTGAAAAATTAATCTTGGCACTGATTACAGGTGGACATTTACTGATAGAAGGTGTGCCCGGTTTAGCGAAAACAGAAACTATAAAAAGCCTGGCTGCATGTACTAAAATTAACTCACAGCGAATACAATTCACTCCAGATCTATTGCCTGCGGATATTACAGGTACCCAAATTTATAATCCTAACGGAGCTTGTTTCGAAATTAAGAAAGGGCCTCTATATAGCAATTTAATTCAAGCTGACGAAATTAATCGTGCCCCAGCTAAAGTGCAATCAGCATTACTAGAAGCGATGGCAGAAAAAAGTATCACTATCGGCGATGAGACCTTTCATCTTGAAGAACCTTTCGTAGTCTTAGCGACCCAAAACCCTCTAGAGCAGGAAGGCACATATATGCTCCCCGAAGCCCAGATGGATAGATTTATGATGAAAATTAAAATTGATTATCCTTCACGAGATGAAGAAAAGAGAATTATGAATCTTAAATCTGTGAAATCTGAGAGTTTTTTAACTAGTGTTATTGAGAAAGAGGATATTTTTAAAGCAAGAGAACTAATAGATAAAATCTATGTCGACGAAAAAATTCAAGACTATATTATTGAAATCATCTTTGCGACACGCTTTAATACTAGTAAAAGTAAAGCTCATACTAAAGAGAAAATTAAAGATCTAGATGGACTTCTTGAATATGGTGCATCACCCAGAGCCTCTATCTCTTTATTACTTGCAGCGAAAGCCTCTGCTTATCTACATGGTAGGGCTTATGTAATTCCACAAGATATTAAAGATATAGCCCATGATGTACTAAGACATAGAATAGGACTTAGTTTTATAGCCAATGCAGAGGAAAAGACTGCTGATGATTTAATTAAAATCATTTTAGACTCTATTGAAGTGCCATAATTTATTCGTTAATGATACACAGCCCCGATCTAAAAAATATACTTGCTCAAGTCGATGAGACCTTAGTCGAGGAATTACGTGCGGCTTTAGATGAATATTATCCTCAGGATATTGCAGAGCAGTATAAAACTTTAGACCATGCTGAGCAAAGACTTCTCTTCGATATACTTTCCTATAAACAAGGGGCCTTAGTTTTTGCAGAGTTAGAAACCAGAGAAATAAAAGAATTATTTGATGATTTATCTGATGAGAAAATAGTTAAATTTACTAATGAGTTAGAACTGGATGATGCTGCTGATATTATTGGTCTTCTTGATGACGAGCGGATGCTACGCATTTTAGACAAATTACAGCGTCCCTTTGAGATTAAAGAACTTCTCGGATATGAGCCAGATACCTGTGGTGGTATTATGAACCCTGATTTCATCAGTGTTCGAGCAGACTTAAAAGTCAGTGCAGCATTGCGTTTCGTCAGATTAAAAGCTAAAGAATTTAATAGTCAAATTGTTTACATCTATGTCACTCAAAAATTTGGTGAACTAGTAGGAGTAATTAGTTTAAAAAATCTTTTCTTAGCTAGTGACGATAAACTAGTCAAAGACTACATGGATACGGACATTATCTCTGTAGAAGTTAATGACGATAGAGAAAAAGCAGCTGAACTGATCTCTAAATACAGGTTTCTCGCTATCCCTGTAATTAATAGCAGCTCTCAATTAGTAGGAATTATCGCTATTGATGATGTAGTGGAAATCCTAGAAGATGAAGCTACGCAAGACATTTATCAATCAAGCGGTATTAACCTTGAAAGCGACACTGTATCAGCATTTACTGATATACGTGAATATTTTACTGCCTATAAAGCAAGGACTCCTTGGCTAGTAATCACTCTGTTAGGGCAGCTAGTCTCTGCCTCTTCAATAATACGTTTCAGTGATGTTATTTCATCACTTCCTCTAGCAGTGTCTTTTATGCCTTTACTAGCTGGCTTATCTGGAAATATTGGTAATCAATCCTCCACCATAGTAGTTAGAGGTATTTCTACAGGTGAAATTAATACAGAGAAAAGTCTAGGTATTTTAATTCATGAATTAAGCCTAAGTTTAGGCATAGGGATTACCTGTTCTTTAATTACCGCTGTTATATGTTATGGCATGACAGGGAATATTTTACTTGCTAGTTTAATTGCAAGCTCACTAGCTGCAACTATGTTTAGTGCAGTTTTAGTAGGTACTCTAACTCCACTAGCTTTTAAAAAAATCAATATAGATCCTGCTGTAGCGAGTAGTCCGCTAATCACTACCATGATAGATTTATCATCAACTTTCGTCTATTTAAGCCTAATTAAACTTTTTATTAGTAAACTTATTTAAGTATGCCGAGAAAATTCCTCACTTTACTTTTCTTCACTGCCCTCATAATTTCTTTAGAGAGTGCTTTTCTAAATATCTCTGCTTTTAGTATTGGTAAAAATCCAGCGAAAGATACTATTTTTGATGAAGAGTCTTTAAAAACTGAATTAAAAGATAAAACTGATGATAGTAGCGAAAAAGCCAAGCTTAAAGATCACGATAAGTTTCTAGATCTAGAAGCGGGTTTCTCTGATGATGATGACCTAGATAGATTTGGGGGGCTAGAACTTAATTTTAAAAAATCTAAACACGTACGCAGCTTTCGAGGACTAGACTTAGATAAAGAAGATAAAAAAGCTCTAAAAGCAGTTAAGGCTAATAAGAATGCCATTACTACAGGAAAAGGAATCTGGGTAAATATTTGGAATTACCCTAAAAATATAGATGCCTTCATTGATAGACTAAAAGATTATCATATAGATACAGTATATCTTCAAGTAAATCGCTCTACTACAGAGGTTTTTAGACATCAAATCCAAATTGATGAACTTTTAAAAGCCTGCAAGAAAGCTAATATAAAAATTATAGGCTGGTCATATGCATACCTTTATGATGTTAAAGCAGATGCAGAGAAATTCATAAAACCTGCTCTATATGTAAGTCCAGAGGGTTATAGCTTCGATGGGATGGCAGCAGATATAGAGGAAAATTATAAAGTCGAATCTGTTAGAAAATATACAGAAATTATAAAAGCTGCTCTACCAGAAGATTACCCATTAATAGCAATAGTTTTCTCACCACAAATTAAACCAGTTTATCCTTGGGAGTATATAGCAGAAAACTGGGATATACTTATGCCCATGGTTTATTGGCACGGAATTAAACAGAGAGATCTTAATCGAGTAGCTAATTTCGTCGCAGATAGCATACATAATTTAAGAAAATTCACGAAAAAAGAAGATCTAAATATACACATGATCACTGATGGTGAGAGAACCACACCACATGAAGTAGCTGTAAGCTTAGAAGTAGCTCAGCAGCTTAAGGTGAATTCAGGAATCAGCGTATACCCTGAACATCTAGTGCCTAATTCGGTTTTAGAAGTAATTAAAGATTTTAAAGTCTAGTTCATAGTCTGGTCACTTCGACTACGTATTACCTTTCGCTATCTCTAAACGCTTTCCCATAAAGAAATCTATAAAGAGTGTCTTATATCTAAAAGATAAATCCTGCCCGCACATTATGGTACAGGAACGTAGTAGTCTCACATATTTTCTAAAAATATTAAATTCCTCTTCAGTAAAGTCTTTTTCTTCTATACCTACTAAATCACCTCTATACGCTCTTAAATATCTATCAGTACTCGCTATTTCAGTAAAGCAAGATTTTAGATTAGAAGCTAATGCCTTAGAGCTTTTAGCGATTTCTAGCAGTATCGGTTCTAGCTCAAGCATGATTTCAGCATCGTATACTGCTAATTGTTTATCTATTTCATCATTGATTTTCATCAAATAGCCCTAATAGAAATTTTTCTCATCCCAGCAAAATCAGAACTAATCTCGATCTCATAAATATACAAATGATTTAATTTATTTTTTTCCAGTAAAAAATTTTTAGTTTCTGAATCCATTTTCTCTGACCACTCTAAAGCCCAAATTATCGGTTCTGAAATATTCATAAGATCTAGAAGTATTTCTAAATCAATGTTTTTTTGATATAAATCTAAATGATAAAACTTACAAACAATCGGAGATTGAATTTTAGCTGGATCTAAATAAATATCATATTCATGTAAACCCATAAAAGTAGGGCTAGAAGCCGAGTCTCTTATACCTAATGCTTTTAAAAGAGAAATAATGGAAGTGGTTTTACCAGCAGCTAAAGTACCCTTAAAGAGAAGGAAAATATCCCTATTTCCCTCTAAGAGCTTATCTAGTAGAGACTTTGCTAGATCAGAACAGAAGCAATCTAACTCTGATAAGTCTTTTATCAAATACTCAGAGCAATTCTTACTGAGCATTAGATCCTAATGGCTGAGGTACTTCTAAACCTTCACCACCGATAGTAGTAGCTCTAATTCCATCAATATAGAGATAAACAGGCCTACCTTTCGCTAAATTTAAGGCTGTTTCACGTAACTGCCTAAAACGCACTTGCATAGTCTCAGAACCACCGCCTTTCATAAACTGGTTACTGATATCTATCTCCACCTCATCAGCAGATTCTTTTACTTTAATTAGCCTCACTCCCTCTGGAATTTCAGTGTTTAATTTAAGTCTCTCTCTTTCATCTAAAGTAGGTCCTAAAAAGAGTTCCTTTAAAGCCGTCTCATAGGCTGTCTCTTTCTTATCTACTTTTCTTAAAACAGGTATTAATACTACACCTAAATCATCACTAGCCTTAGTGTAATAAATAGTCACCTGAGAATTAGCAGCAGAGTTCTCTTTATCCGTCCCCCAGCAGGAGACTAGGAAAAAAGAGGCAGATAACATAACTAAAATTGTTTTTAAAAGTCTCACTAAGAACATTTTAACAAGTCTTTGTATATAATAGTAGCTGATGTTCAAGTCCAAAATTAGCATAGTACTTACAGCTTGCATATTATCTTGCGTGCCATTTTTATCCTTAAAAGCAGCCGAAAAAGTAAATGAGGAAAAAGCTCTTAGTGTAGGAGTCGTAGACAGTAAAGAAGTATTAGAGAAATACTCAAAAGCTAAGACAGTTTTAGCGGAAATAGCTAAAGATGAAGCAGCATTAAATAAAAAATTCCAAGAGAAACGTGCTCAGCTAGAAGCTGCTAAAAAAGCGAATAAAACAGAAACTGAAATACAGTTACTAACTGAACAAATTCGCTCTGAGTTAGAACCAGCAGCTAAAAAGCTTGAACAGGATTCTGCTGCTAAAAGTAAAGAAGTAGAAACTAATGTGAAACTCGCTATAGAGAAGGTAAAAAAGAAAAATAAAATCGAATTAGTTTTACTGAAAGATGCTGTTCTACACGGTGGAACAGATATTACCGCAGAAGTATTAAAAGAGTTAGAAGCACCAATTAAACAGTAAATAGCTATGTTTTTAAAACAATTAAAAATATTTACTATACTAGCTTTTTTTCTTAGTTTATCTTTAAGCGTTAAAGCTGCTAAGAATGATACTCCTGCAAATAAAGCCCAGCTTAAATATGCACTAATCGATTTAGAGAGAGTCTTTAGTGAATATTCTTACATCAATGAAGCGATGGAGGACATCCAATTAAAAGAAATTGCTCTTAAAAAACTCTTATTAATCGCTAATCAAGAATTAGATAAACTCAGTGCAGAAATAGAAAAAAATGAAAAAGCTTCTGAAATTAATTTCGAGCAGAGAAAAAATGAGATCCAAGCCTCAGTAGATAAAGCTTACACCGATTTAGAAGAGAAAAAGAAAGATTATAATCTCACTCTGACAGCAAGACTTGATCTGACTTTAGATAAATTCGCTAAATCAGAAAAGTATGATTTAATTTTAAATAAAGCCTACGCACTTGAAGAAGCTAGTGATATCACAGATGCTTTTTTAAAACAGCTAGAAGCTTTGAAATAAAGATATGTCCATTAAACTTACTCTAATAGCAGAATCCTGCGCTGGTGAACTAGTCGGTGATACCGAAGCTGCAATTAGCTCTTTAGCGAAGCACCCTAATAACGCTAAATCAGATGAATTAGCATTAATTTTCTCAGACTCGCCACGCCAAGCATTAAAGCTGATGCAGGAAACTAAATCTGATAATTTAGTAATACCAGAGAATCTCGTATTGGATGAGGCTTGTAAAAATTTTATAGAAACTAATGAAAAGAAAAATTTCATCCTTACTCCTAGACCACGTTACAGCTTAAAACAGATTATTACTCTTTTTGATACCAGGTCTAAAAAAGTGAAAGCTGAAATTCATAAGCTTAGTGCTATCGCTAAATCAGCTTCCCTTGCAGAAGGAGTAAGTGTCGGTGCTTTTACTAGTATCGCTGAAAATGTCAGTATCGGAAAAAATTCTATTATTTATGATCATGTCAGCATCGCTGCTAATGTCTCTATCGGAGAAGATTGTGTTATATATCCAGGGGTCTGTATTTATGAGAATACTAAGATTGCTAATCGAGTAATCATTCATGCAAATTCAGTTATCGGTTCTGATGGTTACAGTTTCGTTACTAAAGAGCCAAGTAATGTGGAAAAACTCCAGTCCCGTGATTTTAATTTCAACATGGGCAGACAGGTTCAAGAGAAAATAGAATCTATAGGCGGAGTTTACATCTCAGATGATGTGGAAATTGGTGCTAATACAAGTATAGATAGAGGCACTATCGGTGATACTTTTATCGGTGAAGGCACTAAAATCGACAATCAATGCCAAATCGCTCATAATGTCTATATCGGCAAAGACTGTCTCATAGTCTCGCAAGTGGGCATAGCAGGCAGCTCAGAAGTCGCAGATCGTGCTGTTATAGCAGGGGCCTGTGGTATCGCTGATGGCGTAAAAATAGGAAATGATGTCGTGGTAGGTGCTATGAGTGGGGTTCACGGCGATTTAGATCATTATATGCCAGTAATGGGTATACAAGCAGTACCTTATGGAGAATATATGGCTAGAATAAAAGCCGTCGCACGTCTACCTAAGTTAATTCAAGAATTTAGAGATTTAAAGAAAGAATTAGCAGATAAGTTTAAAAAGTCTTAAATACCCATAATTAGGCTAAAATTATATTAAGTCCATGAGTCTGAGTTTTCAAGAAATTCTTTTTAGATTAAATAAATTCTGGTCTGACCAAGGATGCATTATTTTGCAGCCTTATGATACAGAGAAAGGTGCTAGCACGATGAATCCTGCGACCTTTCTGAGAGTGCTTGATAGTAAGCCTTGGAAAATGGCTTGTATAGAGCCTTGTAGAAGACCTACTGATGGTCGCTATGGCGAAAATCCTAATCGTTTGCAGCATTATTTTCAATACCAAGTCATTCTTCAACCAAATCCGCCTTGCGTTCAAGATCTATATATAGAGAGCTTAAAAGCTCTGGGAATCAATCCTTTAGAGAATGATATAAGATTTGTCGAAGATAACTGGGAGAGTCCTACTTTAGGAGCTTGGGGCTGTGGCTGGGAAGTATGGTTAAATGGTATGGAAGTAACCCAGTTTACTTACTTTCAGCAAGCTGGTGGTATAGAAATTAAGCCCGTCGCAGTAGAGCTTACTTATGGTATCGAGAGGCTTGCTATGTATATTCAGGGCGTAGATTCAGTTTTCGATATAATATGGCTGGAAGATAATGATAAAAAGATCCTTTACGGCGATATTTATCACAGAAATGAAGTAGAGCAGAGTACTTATAATTTCGAAGTTTCATCTATAGAGCATTTATTTACTTTATATGATATTTATAAAGCCGAAGCGAGTGTTTGTTTAGAAAAGAATTTACCTATTCCAGCCTACGACTATGTTTTAAAATGCTCTCATACTTTCAATTTACTGGATGCACGCAGTGCAATTAGCAAAGATGAGAGACAGAAATATATTTTAGATATTAGATCCCTTGCAGAGAGGACTGCGAAAGCGTACATAAATGACCAAGCTATTGCCGCCTAAACTTATAGATGACATAGTCAGCGAGATAGATGGGACTGAATCTGGCTCTCAGTCTGGCTTACCGCATTTACTATCTAATAAAATTTACCTCTATTCTATCAGCTCTTTTATAAGTCTTTTATTAATTGCGTTTACGGTCTCGGTAAGTCAATTAAGCCCAGAAAATTTAGATCAAATCAGTGGTATCTTAGATCGCATCGGCTTTATGGATTTAAAACTGTCCTAT
>DAISHM010000035.1:0-8415 GCA_036822535.1 Candidatus Caenarcanales bacterium | reverse complement strand
GAGATCTGGTCGTATTTGATCATGTAGAGCAGCGTTTATTTTTAATTGTTAATATTTTAATTGATGATTTAAGTGAAACTATTTTGAAACTTTCTTATGAAAAGGCATTAAGGGCTTTAGAAAAACTTTTAGAAATTATTCAAAATTCTAGTAAGCTTGATATCCTGCCAGCTAGTCTGGTTTCTAATAATATTAATCATTCTGAATTTAAGTCTAATACTAGTGAAGAAGAATTCAAAAAAATGGTCGCTAAGGCAAAAGAACATATTTTAGAAGGTGATATATTCCAAGCTGTGCTTTCGCAGCGCTTTTATGTAGAAAAAGATTTAGATCCCTTAACTGTTTATCGCTGTCTAAGAAATCTTAATCCTTCTCCATATTTATATTTGATGAATATTGATTTAAGTAAAGAAGGGCGTGAAAGCTTCTCTATAGTCGGTTCTTCACCGGAAATGCTAGTTAAGTCTGTCTATGAGGTAGGCGAAAACAGCCGGGATGGGACTGTTGCCGAACGAACAAGTTCAAGGCTGAGGAGGACGAATGACCGCAGTGTATCTAGTATACATGAGGATCATGAGGACGACGAAAACGCAGAAATTGGAGTTCCGCAACAGTCCCAAATTGTAGCTCGGGAGCAGTGTAGTAGGTGGGCTGAATTAAGACCGATCGCAGGTACATACAGACGCGGCATAAGTAACGCAGAAGATACTGCTCTTGCAGAAAAGCTTTTAGCTGATACTAAAGAGATCGCAGAGCATGTGATGTTAGTAGATTTAGGTAGAAATGATTTAGGACGTGTATCTGAAAATGGTTCTATTTATTTAGCTGAAAATATGGTGGTAGAAAAATACTCTCATGTCTTACATATAGTAAGCTCAGTGAAAGGGAAACTAAGGAAAGATATTACTAATATCGCTTTATTAAAAGCTTGTTTTCCCGCTGGAACTCTCACTGGCGCACCTAAGGTCGAGGCTATTAAAATTATTTCTAGTCTAGAGAAAGAAGCTAGAGGTCCTTATGGTGGCTGTCTAGGTTATATAGGCTTCGATGGCACTCTAAATGTAGCGATTACGATTAGGACTATTATAGTGGAAAAGAATTTAGCTTCAATTCAGTGTGGTGCAGGTATAGTGGCAGATTCAGACCCAGACTCAGAATATAGAGAGACTTTTAATAAGGCAGCTGCCCTGATGCAGGTTTTAAATAGTCTTTGATAGTGGAGCCAAAAGATTTAAATTAAGGATAATATAATTCTGTAGCAGCTTACGCTGCGATGCAGACTGTTATACGGCCATAAAATTAAAATCAGCGTTTATTCGTTATGGTAAACAGGGCTGTAGAAAATGCTGATACTCAGGCTGCAAAGCTAGCCTTAGATTCTTTTTTAAAGACTTTTAGATCACTGAATCCAACGGATCATGCTTTAGCTGAAAAGAGCATCGAAAAATTAATGATAAGATTTCCCGTTCCTTCAGAGAGTCCTTTCGTGAAGCAGAATTTACGTACAGAAAAAGAACTTTTTTTAGACAAATTAGTATCTAATGGCTATGCTGTATTTGCTCGTCAGCGATTATCAATATTAGCTAATGAAACCCGGTCTCAGACTGAAAGAAATTTTTATTTAGCTGAATTGCTTAAAAATTCGGTAGAGAGAATTAATTTAATAGAAAAAAAGGTTTTTAAAGCTGCTAATCAGTACGATTCGCAAACAATTAAATTATTTAGAGATGAGCACAGCGCAATCATTATTAATACTGCTAAATATTTAATTAGCCATCTAAGTGTGGATAATAAACACTTTTCAATGCCTAAAAATTCTATAGATGCCTTAGCTGAAAGCATTATTAAATTAACTAGAGAAACTAAAGGCTTTTTAGAATTGATTCCTTATAATAATCCCCAGCAAATTTTACTCAAGGTGAATTTAAATAAAGAGTATGAAACTATGCTAAATAGAGTTCTTGAGGAGCCGCAGCTAAGCTTAAAACAGCTTCTACCATTATATTCTCCTGATTTAACTATGAAATTTTTAAATAAGTTCAATCCAGGAGAGCTAATTAATGAGCAGCCTTCTTTAGGAAAAGAAAAAATAAATTTTATTCATGATGAAATTAAAGCCCTGAATGGCTTAGCGACTACTGTTAGTTCTATATCTCCGAGTCAAGACGAAAAAGATAGTGCTAAAGAATTACAAAATCTTCTTGCAGCTAAGCTTATAGAATTAATGCCTAATTTAGAAAATTCTAAAGATGCTTATTTAGATCTTTTAAAAACTCTAAAAGATAAGGCTCCTAGCTTTAGAGAGGCTATGCAAGATTCAGAGGCAGCTAAAACTTTCTCTGAAATACAGCTCTTTATGAGGCACGATGATTCATTAAGGCGTTTTTTCAATTCATTTAAAGCAGAGAATAATAATTCTAAGGACGCTACGCTTCCTAATATGAGTTCTAAAAGTCCTAATCCGATCTTAAGACAGCATGAGTATAGAAATTTTTTAGAGAGGCTTGGGGCATACGCAGATAGAAGCTTAGGTGAAGAGATTTTAACTGAATATCTCAATTTACTAAAACGCAGTCCGAGCTTTACTAGTTTAAAAGAAAATCTTAAATCTTTAAATGCTTTTATTAATGATAATTTTGCTAAAGATGATTTTAAAGATGGAAGCCCACTTCATAAATCTTTAGTAAAAATTCTAGAACCAATTTTAAATACTTATGATGAAGATAGTTTAAAAAAACTTTATCAGGCTGATAAAAGAGAACTTAGTAAACAGCTTAATAACCTTAATCTAGAACAGCGTTTTGAAGAATTTATTATCGCTCTTAGCTAATTCTGCAATATTCCCATGGTATTTTATTAAAGTAGATGAATTTTTGGCAGTTAATGACTGATATCGGAATTCTTTTAGGAGCTTCTCTGCTCTTAGGGGCTTTAGCTATACGTATAAGGCTAAGTCCGATAATCGGTTATTTAATCGATGGGTTGATTTTAGGTGGACCAGGTAGCTTTAATCTTATTAAGTCACCATTAGAAATCGAAGCGATCGCAGAATTAGGTGTCTCTCTTTTACTTTTCAGTCTAGGACTGGAGTTCTCTTGGGCTAAAATTAAAAGTCTGCCAGTGAAGGTTATTCGAGGCGGGGTTTTACAGATAATTCTAACGCCATTATTTTTTTTATTAATTGCTTATTTATTTAAATTTGATCTGAAACTCTCTCTCTTAATGGGTTTACTTTTTACTTTAAGTAGTACTGCTACTGTATTAAGAACTTTTGTCGAGATTTCTGAAGTCGAACGGCTGCATGGAAGGAATGCTACAGCAGTTTTACTTTTACAGGATATAGCTGTAGTTCCTTTTACTATGCTGGTTTCATTTTTAGCCATGCAAAATCTACCGAGTACTGGTCTTACTGATAATTTTTTATTTACGATAATTGCAGCTTTAGTATTGGTTTTAGGTCTGTATCTTTTCTTAAATAAAATTGCAGCCCCTGCTTTAAGTTTATTTAGTTTACAGAATAATCGTGAGATGGCTATTTTACTCGCTATCATCATAAGTATTGGTTCGGCTTGGACTGCTCATGAGATCGGTATATCTCCTTCTATAGGAGCATTTATAGCTGGAATGCTTTTAGGGACATCATCTTTCGCCACGCAGATCACTGCTGATATAGCACCTTTACGTATTTTATTTTTAACTCTTTTCTTTAGTTCTGCTGGAATGCTCGCTAATCCAGTATGGATTATGGAGAATTTTGTTTATGTTTTAATTTTAAGTTTCGCTGTTATTTTATCTAAAAGCTTGATTAGTGCAGTAATTTTTACTTTTTCGGGACATACTTTAGCCATCTCTATAGCTTCAGCTTTATCTATAGCTCAGGTAGGAGAGTTTGCTTTTGTGCTCAGTAATATAGCTAAAGAAGCTGGTTTACTTTCTGTATCATGGTCGCAGATTATAGTATCTGTGACTATAGTAAGCTTGCTGTTTACTCCATTTATGATACAAGTCGCTCCAGGAATAGGTCTTATGGTGCAGCGTTTATTGATGCCTGATTTAATTAATGAAGATTCTATTGATAATGCATTGGCTGCAAATGCTGCAAGTATTTATATTATTGGCTTTGGTCCTGCTGGTAGAGAGGTTTTAAGGCAGCTTAAAGATAAGTATTTCTCTGAAATAGCTATAGTCGATTTAACTAAAGAATCTCTCGATGCTGCTGAGTCTGAAGGTTTGAGGACTTTTATTGGAGATATAAGGCAGCTAGAAGTAATGCAGCACATAGGTATAGAATCTGCACGCTTAGTGATAATTACAGTACCTAGTATAGAAGCTGTTTTAAAAGCCATGGATAATGTAAAACGTTTAGCTCCTTCTGCTCATATTATAGTTAGGTCACGTTATGAGATTTATGAGAGTAGCTTTCAAGAGTTTGGGGCACATGAAATTATTAATGAAGAGTTTACTGTCGGTGAAAAAATAGGAAAGACCGCTTTAGCTTATCTTTCATCACAGTCTTAGTTTATTCATATAATTTCTTAATCTAAACTTAAATACGAAATGCTAATAAATTAGGGTCGAGGTACAGTTATGAACGCTATAAATACAGCTGTGCAGAGCTCGGTTAATACAGTAGAGCAGCTAACGCAGTTACAGACCCAAAGTAATGTCGCAGCACAGAATGCAAGTGCAAATGATGTAGATTCTACGTTAAACAGGCTTCAAGATACTCGTGATGCCATCAATATTACGGGACGTGATGGTGATAATTCTCTTAAATCTATTAGTGTTGATATGGCTAAAATGGACGTGAGCCTTTCTCAGACAGAGCTTATTGTTTATGACGGGGAGCTTTCATCCGCAAATATTGAACTTCAGAGTGTTAGGGCTCAATTAGCTACAAAGAGAGCCGAATTAGCAGCAGAGGAAGCTCGTGTTGCTGCTGCGGCGGCGGCTGCGGCGGCAGCAGCACAAGAAGCTGCACGCGTGGCGGCGAGTCAAAATGAGAAGTTTACTGATAAATATCAATCTGAATTTATAAATGTTTGGGATCAAGATAAAGATGGTAGTCTTAGTACAAAAGAGATGACTGATCCTGGATGGTGGAAAGCGGAAGATTGGAATAAGCATGTAGCTAGACATGATGATACTGGTGACGGTAAGCTTAATTTTAATGAACTTTTGAGTGTCTGGAGAGAATTTGATGATAATACTAATGGGGCTTTAGATGGTCAGTATGGAGCGAATGCACAGACTACTACTGGTGAATTAGGTACTTATTGGCGTGGTGATTATAGTAATCAACCTCAAAATAGTTCAGCGACTATAGTCGACAATACTGGCTCTATTCGCTTAGAGATTAGTCAATTAGAAAATAAAGAAGAAGACCATCAAGCTAATATAGCAAAACTAACGCCATTAAGAGCTGCTGCTGAAGCTAATTTAGAGGCAGCTAATGCTGATTTAGCTAAATATGAGTCAATGGATGATACAGAATTTAAAGATGATTCGATTACCAGAAAAGGCATAGAACAAAAGAGTTTAGATTTAACCCGCCGTGCCAACAACTTAGGATCTTTTATGGCTGGTAGTAATTTAGTGCAAACAGATGATTTTAATGAGTTGGAATTGTCACAAAAAGATATGAAGCGAGATGAGGTTGCTGCTGATAGGCGCTGGCGTATGAATGAAATAGATTATGATGATAAGGGTTTAGAACATAGTGACATACGGAATGATAAAACGCATGGTTTGATTTCTAAGTTAGTTAGACTAGCAGAGCTTTCATCTTTTGAAGAGAAGTCTATTCAGGGTGATAGTCTATCTTAAATCTGGCATGTCCTTAATCTAGACTTAAACATGACATGTTACTAAGCTAGGGTCGAGGTACAGTTATGAACGCTATAAATACGGCTGTGCAAAGCTCAGTTAATACAGTAGAGCAGCTAACGCAGTTACAGACCTAAAATAATGTCGCAGCACAGAATGCAAGTGCAAATGATGTAGATTCTACAGTTAATAAGCTTCAAGATACTCGTAATTCTATTAATATTACAGGGGATGATGGTGATAATTCCCTTAAATCTATTAGTGTTGATATGGCTAAAATGGATGTGAGCCTTTCACAGACAGAATTAATAGTCTACGATGGAGCTTTATCTTCTGCTAATATTGAGCTTCAGGGAGTTAGAGCTCAATTAAAATCTAAAGAAGCTACTTTAGTAGCTGAAGAAGCAAAGACTGAGATAAAAACTTCGATAAACGCTCAGGGAAATGCAGAGTTTGTTACCCATTCTGGAATTAAGATAGTTACAGATACTAATCAAGGTGGTCATCAAACTTGGATCTACAACCCAGCTGGTGAGCAGATTATGCATATTCATGGTGATCCTCATGTAAATATGCTGAAAGATGCTGATGGTAATAATGGGGATGATTTTCACTTTGGGGATGATTCCACTCTTAAATTTGAAGATGGTACTGAACTTACTTTTAATACTACAGAGACTGCTAAAGATTCAGGAATTTTTTATACTACTGGTATTTATGTCAGAGCTGGTGACAATGTAATGCATACAGGTGAAGAAACCAAAGATAATCTATGGGCTAATGATGGTGTAGTCGCAGAAAGAAGAAAAGATATCGCAAAAGTAGATGCTAATTCATATAGCCGGATGGGAGCTGATGAAGACGGTGCTGTAATGATGGGACTGAAAGGTGATGGTCAGATCCTTATGCAGACTGGAAATAATCAGTGGAATGAGCTTAAGGATGAATCTTGGGATGGTTATTTAGAAGATAAGACATTTGATGACCAGAAGGGAGCTGCTGTAGAGTTTAAGCCAGAGACTATAATGACTGGTGATCAAATCTCTGCCATTAAATTGGAAATTACTCAGCTAGAGAGTAAAGAAGCTGAGCATCAGGCTTCTGTAGCTAAATTAACTCCACTTAAATCAGCTGCAGAATCTAACCTAGAGTCTGCTAATGCAGATTTAGCTAAATATGAAGGGATGGATGATACTGAGTTCAAAGATGATGAAAGTACTAGAAAATCTATAGAACAGAAAAGTTTAGATTTAACTCGCCGTTCTAATAATTTAGGTGTATTCATGGCAGGCAGTGATTTAGTGAAATCTGGTGATTTTGCTGCTTTAGGCGTAGATCATGGCGATATGATTAATGCTGCGACTGACGCTGATAGAACTTGGCGGATGAATGAAATTGATTATAACGATAAAGGTTTAGAGTTTAGTGATGTTCGTAATGATGCTACTGCACAGCTGATAGCAGGTTTAGCTAATCTTGCAGAAGTATCTGACTTTGAAGAAAAGTCTGTGGAAAATGATCAATTGGTACCACAAACATTTAGGAATAATATGTCTGATTATAATGATACTTTTAATCAACTCATGGAAGTCGCTGCTACAGGTAATGATACTCAGCTAAGTACTTTAAAAGAGCAGTTAGGGATTCATGAAGATGCACTTACTGAAAATAATGAGCCGATAGTGATGACTTTAGATGATTTTATCGGAAATGACCCTAATGATGCTTCTGCTAATCCAATTGTTAGACAAACTCAAATGGCATTCTTTGTAGAACTAAATTCTGATATTCTGGTGGATCAAGAAAATCAGATGTCTGAGGCTTTAACATTAGATACAGAGGCTGGTAGAAACTCCGCAACGGCTCTTAGAAATGAGATAAATACGACTAAAGAATTACTGGGTATTTCTCAGGATGGTGAAGAATTTATGGCTGGATTGAGTGATAAAGTACAGATAGATTTCGGTGATATGAGCGAAGAAGAGGCGAAGACTTACTATGAAACTAGTCTAAACAGTTATGTAGATTTAGAAAATCAGCAAAATGAAGCACTTTCATTAAATACTGAAGCTGGCAGAATCTCTTCTGCGGCATTAAGAACCGAGATGGGCTTAACTGGTCACATCATCAAAGAATTAGAGAGACAGTATGGCTTTGATAAAGAAGAAGTAATGCCAGAGCGTGCTGGGCAGGCTGAGACTTTGTCTGAGTTCAATACTCTAGTTTTGGGAGATTTAGAAGCACAAATGGGAGAAGCTTTAGCTATAGATACTGAAGCTGGAAGAGCTAGTGCAGCTTCTTTAAGAGGTGAAATTGCGACTACCCAGAAATTAATAGCTTTTTGGGATAAATCTGCTGAATTTTGGGGATCTGAGTCTTAGATCTCTATGATGTTTTAACTAAATCTTAAAATAAAAATGTTAGAAACCTGTAGTCGAGGTGGTTAATGAATCATGAGTACAGTAGATTCTGCAATTAAAAGTTCTAGTATAAGTACAGTAGCTGAAAGTTCGGCTACACAAGCTAGGGAGAGGGCTGAAGGGGCAGCTACTACTGATGTAGATAGCACTATAGATCGTTTAAATGCCA
>DAISHM010000034.1:4654-8514 GCA_036822535.1 Candidatus Caenarcanales bacterium | reverse complement strand
TAAGGTCATTGATACAGTGAAATCTTCTTTAGTAGAGAGTCTGGGTTTTATGAGCAGAGCTGATGGAGCGAATTATAAGAAAGAAGACTTTCCTAAAGAACTGGGATGGATGAATCAGTAATCAGGGAAGTGATGGAAATTTTCAGGGTATTTCTACTGAATTATTCAGTTCAAACCCTCTATCTTAAACAGTTCTAGCTCAACTAAATTTAAAATTCTTCTTATCAGGTTTATTTAGAGACCATTAATGAAAAGGAGAAAAAATGTCTAAACAGAGTAGTATAAAATCCAGTGCTGATCAGAATATCTGGAGTGAAAATTATAAGCCGATATTTATTAGCATAGCTAGCACAGGAATAGACCCACAGAAAGATAGGATTTGTAAGCTGAGTTTACTTGGCGTAGATGGCACTGAGAAAAGCTTTTTACTAAATCCACAGAAAGAAATTAATGAATATGCGACTAAGGTACATGGTATTAAAGACGTTGATGTAAAGAGTGCTATGCTCTTTGAGAATATAGCTGAGGAGCTGATTAAAGAGTTAGAAAAGCACACTGTATTCATCGCTTATAATTTCTCTTTTTGTTTTCAGATTTTACAGAATGAATTATATAGGACTTGTGGCTATCAGCTTTTAGAAGAGAGTTTTATTTTTATAGACCCTTATCTTATTTTTAAAAAGGCTTTTCCTTATACATTAAGAAATGCTGAGAAAATCTTTCTAGGAAAGGATTTGAAAGAAGATGAGCCTTTAGAATTTTCTGCACTTAAATTAAAGGAGATATTAAACGCTCAGATAGAACAGTTCCCACAGTATTTTGCAGGTGATTTAAGAGAATTAGAACATCAGACTATAGGTGAAATCGGTATTCCAGGTAGATGGTTTAATTTAAAAGATGATACTTACTCTTTTGCACAGGGTAAATTTAAGGGTAAAAAAATTAATGATAGCCATAAAGATTATTTACATTGGATAGCTAGCTTAGAAGATATTAGTGTTTCTGAAAGACGCTTTATAGATGAGTATTGTAGTGCTTTGAAATAATTTTAATGGTATTTAGAGCTGAGTTGATTTGAAGATAAGCGGTGATGCTAAATTTCATTTTTTATTATCTGCTTTTATAAAAACTCAGCTCTTTTTTTTTTACTCTCATAATGGCATAATCTTTTCAGCATGTTAATCGCATTAGTCGCTGCATACATACTCTTTAATATCGGCTTTAGCTTCTATATCAGTCAGAAGAATAAAAATGCCGTAGATTATGTTTTTGCGGGTTCTAAATTGCCATTCTGGGTTTCGTCCTTTGCTTTTTTTGCCACTTGGTTCGGTTCGGAGATGATAATCGGCTCAGCATCAGAGTTCTTAAATAAAGGCTTTAAAGCCCTAGTTAAAGATCCTTTTGGTGCTTCGATTTGTATTTTTTTAATAGGAGCTGTTTTCTCTAAGCATTTTTATAAAATGCCATATTTATCTTTTGCGAGTTTTTTTAAAAGTAAATATGGCTCGAAAGTCGGGTTTTATGCGAGTTTCTGTATTATTATGGGCTATGTAGGCTGGTTAGCTGCTCAGTATATAGCTTTCGCTGTTATTCTAAAGACATTAGTAAACCTTCCTTTAGAAGTCGGGATGATAATCGGGGCGATTATTTTCTTACTTTATGTTTGGTGGGGTGGTTTACTTGCTATATCCATTTTAGACATGAGTCAAACCATTATTATCATATTGGGTTTACTTGCTGTAGCTGTGCCGATAATTTCGGCTGCTGGTGGTCTAGGAAATATAATACAGCAGACTCCCCCAGAGTTTTTCAATATTATGCCAGAACCTGATTTTATGTCGATAGCGACTTTTATTAGTGCTTTAATTACTGTGGGGATAGGCTCTTTGCCGCAGCAGGATTTATATCAGAGGGTGAAAGCCTGTAAGACAGCTAAAGTGGCGAAATATTCTGGTATTTTTAGTGCTTTTATTTACATAGTAATTAGTTTGATTCCAGCTTTTATTATTTTAGGTATTAAAGTTAGTCAGCCAGAGTTAATTTCTGAATTGACTGATGGACAGATGGTTTTACCGAAGATAGTTATGCATAATGGTAATGTTTTAGTTCAGTTCTTATTCTTCGGGGCTATACTCTCTGCGATTATGAGTACGGCGAGCGTCTGTATACTTGCACCTGCGACAGTGTTTGCGGAAAACTTTGTGAGACCAGCCCTAATTTATTTAGGTCATAAAAAGAAAGTCAGGGATATAGATAGAACTAATTCGATTAAACAAGCTGCTATTGCGATTAGTCTGATTAGCATAGTCGTAGCGTTTATTAATGGAAATATTTATCACTTAGCGACTGAAGCTGCCACTATAACTTTAGTAACTTTAGTAGTTCCTTTCCTCTTTGGTATTTTTGCTAAGAAAATTAATAGTATGGCAGCTCAAGTAGCGATCTTCTCTGGGCTTAGTGTTTGGTTAGGTTTTATTATTTTTAAGGTGAATTTTCCTTGTCAGTTAGCGGGTTTTCTAGTATCTCTACTCGGATATTTACTTACAGAGTGTATAGTTTATAGCTTGTTTAGTATAATCTCTAGGTGACAGCGTTAGATACCTCTCTATTTTCATAGACTTTCACTTCATCTTTAGATTTATGGTGTGTCCTGTCTGTGAGTAATTGATTGGCGAACATATTATTCAGTAGGTTTAAGTGATTAATAGTGTTTAAATACTTTTCTGGTAAGAAACGCTGTACTCCATCTACTAGGCTTGCGATAGTGGTTACTATTCCAGTCTTACGCATATTAGAATCAGGGTGTGTGAGTAATGTGTAATCTGCTATTAATCCACCGAGACTTCTTAGTGAGCCGAAGACCTTGTTAGAAAGATCACGTGATTTAAGTCCGAAAAGCATTCCGAGAGAGGCTCCTAGGAAAGTTAAAGTCCCAGCTAAAACTAGCGTATGACCAGCATCCTTAGCTTTAGGGAAAATCTTCCTATTCTCTCCTAGACCTCCAGCTAAGATTTCTTTATAAGCTTCTTTAAGAGAGCTAAACCAAATTTTTAGGTTTTGGCTTTTTGATATAACTCCATCCCCGACCAGTTCATCTGATTTTTGTTTTACTTTTCCTTCTAGACCTAAATCTAATTGTGTGATAAATTCCCCAAGACCAGAAGCTAAAGTTAAATCATTGAGTTTAACTAGTGGTAGAGCAGCGACTCCCATTAATCTACCTACGCTTTCGACTACACGATTGGCTTTAAAAGCTTCTCCTGCACTCTCTAGGTATCTACCTATCATTACCCCTTTGGTGAGCATAACGGAATACTTATCTATAGCTGCTTTTAGTGGGTCTGGTATTTTAATAAAATCACTAGCCGCGGATAGCAAGTCTCCAGTCCCGAGACCTAAATTAATCAGAGGATGTCCTAAAAGACTGCGATGTATTTCTCTCACTTCTGCATTGGTTTTGGTATCGTTAGTATGTTTTAGATTTATCTCAGGCAGAGCTAGATCAGTTTCTACAGAAAAAGACCGATCGGCGCTAGCTTGGGGTGGGTGGTAAGCTGATACTTGCAATTTATATTTTGTTTTGAATTTAGAGATACTAATAGTATCAAAAGTAAAATTAAATCTTTTAATAACATTAAGTTAATACGATTTAGTTTATTATCTTAGGTGAGAGTGGATTAAGATAATAGTGAATGATATTAAACCAGTTGGAAAAGCAGAATTTTCCTTAAAAATAGATAATTCTAGTTTGAGCTCTCAGACAGTGGATTCTGAATCTTCGGGTTCTCAGTTTATAGCTAAGGATTCTTTTAAGCAGGAGCTAGGGGTATCAATTCGAGATGATATCTTAGAACTTAACT
>DAISHM010000034.1:0-4644 GCA_036822535.1 Candidatus Caenarcanales bacterium | reverse complement strand
CCATCTTAGACTAATATAAAAAAATCAAAACCTGCTTATAAATTAGATATAATTTCTTCATTTTCAATATTTGCAAAATGCGAATCAATTACAGTTACTTTTACTATTGATGATTCTACTCAGTCAAAATCTCCCCTATCTCAGGCTCTAAAGAAAATTAACTTTCTAAAACCTAAGACTACTAGTACAGAACTCCCTCTAGAAAATGATTTCCTGAAATCTTTTAATGAACTATTAAAGCTCAATGGTGGTGAGCTTAAGCTCTATAAAACTGCTGATGATTCAGAGTTAGCTTTATCTATTAAATATCCATTGCATTAGGAGAGAAGCGAAGAAGATGACTAAAATATATCAGCGTCCATTAAGTAGTCTAATAGATGGTTCTAGGCAGTCTCACGTCTTAAAGCAAGCTTCTGAATCTGATAATAAAAATATCGCAGTAAAAACTCAAGAAATATTAGAGCAGATCAGAGATCTTTCTAGCAAGCCACTTTTAAGAGACTCTAAGGGTGATGCTATGGAGCTTAGTGCAGATAAACAAGTGCTAGCACAGCTTTCTGAAGACATAAAACCAGTTTTTACTTATATGGATCTTTTGGTAAGGAATTTAGGAGAGTATCTTAAACCAGCTCAGACGTCTAGGAAAAGATCTCCATTATCTGAGGACTTATTAAAGGGAGTAGTAGAAGTAGAGAAATTTTTAAAGGCTAGATTAACTCAGGCTGCTGAGCTGATGGATAATCCTCTTGCAGAAGGGCTTTTACGCTTAACGGCTCATGATGTACTTATTTCCCCTCATTTTCAGCGTATATCTACAGCATTAAATAATCCACAAACTAAAAATAAATTTTTAGCAGTGAAAAGTATCTGGAATTCAATCAAAGAGCCATTAAATAGGCAATATGAGCTTCTAGAGGCTTTTTTTCAAAGAATAGATAATGTAGTTAATGGAGAAATTAAATCGACACAGAGACTTAGCTATAAGGAGTTTTTGGTCAATCTAGGTCGTACTGTAGATTTGATAGCAGTTCAGCATGGATCTGCTTTAGATCAGCGTTTGACTATTAATAACGCTAGTATAATTCCACCTTTAGGAGAAACACATAATCCTTTTGATTATACTTTTTCTAAAAACTCTTTCCCCGTTACTTTAGATGCAGAGACTTTAAAAGTTTTACTGCGTAATATCGTAGTCAATGCTTTAGAGAATAGTCCAGAGCAGTCTAAATTAAATTTAGAGATGAAAGTAATTACAGCAGATGGGCGTAAGAAGAATCCGATAAAGCCACATTTACTTATAAAACTAAGTAATCCTATTCGTGATTATCAGGAATTTCAGAATAAAGATATTCTAGAAAATATAATTCAGGGTTCTCAGATTAGTACTAAGCAAAATCCAAGCTCTACTAATGGTACTTTTTTGAAGACGGCTAAAGAGATTTTAACCGCTAATGGTGGTGATCTTAGTGTCTCGGTTTTAGAGAAAGATGATCTCACTGCAGTTCTATCACAGAACGTAAGTATACCTATGACAGAGGCTTTTAATTTAAAAAAACATTTCTCTGCTTTTGGATTAGATTTAGAACTAAATTCAGGACAGAGAGACGTAGATAATTTACGTAATCGAATCTATGATATATCTGGACTCTTGTCTGCGATGAGTGAGCGACGAAAAGATTTTAAAGCGAGAATAGCAGCCGAAGAGTTTTTAAATCGCTGTGGTTTTTCTAATAAATCCGCCGAATTTCAAGTCACTATAAAATTCCCTCTTGAAAAAAGTTCTGAAATCTAATATAATAATCAACCTGTTATGAAAACATACGAGCTATTACTAATTCTACCTGGTACTTACGATGATACGTCTGCAAGCAGGTTTGTTAAGGATTTAGAAAATACTTTGTCTAAGTTTAACGCTAAGATTAATGAAGTGCAGTTAAATGGTAAGCTGCAATTGGCTTACTCAATAAAAGATAAAAAATCAGCTTTTCAAGTAATTGCTAGGATTACTGCTGAGCCTAAAGATATTTCTGCGATTAAAGAAAGAATGAAATTAGTCGAAGAATTATTACGTTTTGAGATTTATAATGTACCAGAAATGGTAGCATCATAGTATATTATGACTTTCGCTAGTATAACTTTATCAGGGACGCTTAAAACTAAAGCAGAGCAGCGTTTTACTCCGAATAATGTTTCTGTAGTGAGTTTTACTATGGAAATCGATAGATACGATTCCAGAGCTAAAGAAGTAAAAAAATATCCAGTGAAAGCTAATCTCTGGGGCGATTCTCACGCGCAGTATTTAGATAATTTAGTCCCTGGCGCTGAGGTTCTTTTAATCGGTAGACCACAGATAGATCAGTTTAATGATAGAGAGGGAAACGCTCAAAAAGTTTTTACTATAGAAGTGTCTAAGCTTAATCTTTTGGGATCTAATTCGGATGCGGCTTATACTACTAACTCTCATAAATCTTCTTCTGCTAGCTCATTTACGAGTGATTTAAGTGAAGAAGATATGGAAATCCCTTTCTAAAAGCCATAGAGAAAATCTTTTTTACTTTCTGTATATTTTTCTGAAAAGTTCTTAAAAAATGCTTTTTCTTTGTTTTCTATTCTGCGGGCTTGTCTAGGATTGATTTCGAAGCTGTTCTTCTCGTCAATATGTACCATATTTAATTTCTCTGCGGTGCTACTTAAGTTATTCACCGAACTGTGATGTAAGAAAGACATTCTGAGATTCATTTTTTCATTACTGATTATATTTATATCCTGTTCTAGAGCGCGGTTTACTGACTCGAAGAAAATATTAGCGAAGAGTAATATGCTGCATATCGCAAATAGAAAGCCAAGTAGTATTAGTAATTTATATGAATTAACTTGATTCATGCTTATTTTAGTATAAACTTAGCAGCCCTTAATTTGGCTGAACGAGAGCGAGAATTTTCTTTTAATTCTTCTTCACTTGCTACTAGAGGTTTTTTAAAACACAGCTCAAATTTATACTCATCAGTGCTTTTCTTCAGAAAGAGCTTTACTATTCTATCCTCAAGCGAATGAAAGGAAATAATTACCACTCTAGCACCGTGTTCTAAGACTTTAGGTAAAGAATCTAATAAATTATCGAGGACTTCTAATTCTTTATTTACATAGATTCTTAAAGCCTGAAAGACTTTAGTCGCAGGATGTACTTAAGAATGCTAATGATACTTTCTGAAATAGACCTGCTTTACTATATCAGCTAATTCTAGGCAGCTTTTTATAGGGCGCTTTTCGATAATTCTTTCAGCGATTTGCCGAGAAAGTCTCTCCTCTGCATAGTTATAAAAAATATTAGCTAAATCTGTTTCTCTAAAATTATTAATAACATCATCAGCACTGATTTCTAGCTATGGGTTCATCCGCATATCTAACTTAGCCTCAGATAAATAACTAAAGCCACGCTCAGGGTCATCTAACTGAATAGAGCTAATACCTAGATCTACTAATATGCCTCCATTAATTTTTATGTTTTCCTCTCTACAAAAGCTTTCTAACTCTGCAAAATTAGCGTGGATTAAATTCCATTTATTCTTGAAGCCATTTTCTTGAGCTTTAGTGTTAATTAGATGCTGGAGAGGGCGATGGCTATTAATTACATTAATATCCTGGTCGAAAGAGTATAAACACCCAGTGCTAGTGAGTTGTTCTAGTATTAGCTGAGAGTGTCCTGCTGCACCTAAAGTGCAGTCAAAGTAGATCTTATCAGGGTCTATCTCTAAATATTGCAGTACTTCTGCGGGCATTACCGCTACGTGTGAAAATTTATTCATGATATCTAGTGCTAGAGCTGAAAAGCTTTTATGAGTTTTCAGTGGCTATTTAAGAAGTTTAGCAGTTCTTTAACTGCTTTAAAGCGATGACTATAGGAGTTTTTTTCTTTAGAGCTTAGCTCTGCTACTGTACGCTCCTTATCTACTTCCCCTAGAGCTTCATCTAATACAGGATAGACTATAGGATCGAAGCCAAAGCCTTGCTCACCATGCTTTTCATAAGCTAATTCTCCATACCAATATTTTTCAGTTTGGAATATTATTTCCCCGTTTTCCTTCGCTAAGACTAAAGCACATACATAGCGTGTCTTTCTATCTTCAATATCCTTCATTTCTTTAAGCAGTCCATCAATACCACGCTCGGGGTCACGTAAATATCTACCAGAGTATATTCCAGGTGCTTTATCTAATGCGAAAACTTCTATACCACTATCATCAGCTAAAGCTAATCCCTGAACTGCTTTAGCTCCAGCGATAGCTTTTAAAGCGGCATTAGCTAGGTAAGAATTCTCGGTCTCATCTACATCGAAGTTATAAATTCCTTTATCTGAGAGGGTTTTAAATATATCTACGTTTATTTTTCTTGCTTTGAGGTTTAAAGTTACTTCTAAGTCAGCTTCTAAGAGATTAGTAAAAATTTCTTGAAATTCTGCAATTTTCCCCTTATTAGTAGTACAGATAGTGATTTCATCGGTTCTAAGCATATTTATATATTATTTTAGTGAATTTGAGGAAAAATGACCCCTAAGAATTGTAGCCAGTTTAAGTCAGGATTATTTTTTATGAGACTGATATTTAGAAAGGATGATAATAGATCAAGAAATATTACAGATACTCT
>DAISHM010000033.1:0-8517 GCA_036822535.1 Candidatus Caenarcanales bacterium | reverse complement strand
ATTACAGCTTATCTGAATTTTATGAAGCCCGATAATTCACGCAAACTCTCTCGCATATTGCAAAAGCCAATAGAATTTAAAACAGAATTACTTGAGAACCCTTACCCTGACATACGTTTACATCAAGGTACTTACGTAGGGGTACACGGACCGAATTACGAGACTCATGCTGAAATCGCCTTATTTCGTGACATGGGTGCTAGTGCGGTAGGCATGTCTACTGTCCCTGAAATCGAGACAGTAATTAGGAATAATGGGCTTGCCTGTAATGTGAAAGTGCAAGCCATCAGTATTATTACTAATGTCTACGGTAAGACCGTAGATTTAGGACATGAAGGCGTGGTAATCGCTGCTAAAAGTGCAAGTGAAAAATTAGCTAGATTGTTATGTCTCAGTTAGAATCTACTCATCAAAGAAATGAATCTGGGTATTCTATTCTAGAGATGGCAGTCGCAGTGACTGTTTTAGTAATAGTAGTTTCTTTACTTTATCTATATAATAATAAAGGCTCTGTTTTTTTCGATAAGATTTTTAACTTCGATCGTTTACAGCTTAATTCAAAATCAGCAGCAGAGTTGCTAATGAACAATCTTAGAGAGTCTAGTAGAGAATATATCTTTATTGGTAAGGGTTTTGATAATCGCGTGCCTCTACCTAATGATTTAGTAAATGGATCTGAATATATTTATTTTGCGAAATTCATTCCAGATAAAGAAAATACGGAGATACAGGGCATTAAAGATAGTATCAGTCGTAAGACAAATGGTCACTATGATTATTACCTAGTCTATCAAGCACAAATCGAAAATGCTAATGGCTCATATTTAATTAATAGAGCTAAATTGAGAACTATTAGATTTCCAGATCAAAGTATAGAACACACTGATTTTAATGCCGAGGATTGGCCTTTTTTACCGAAATATGAAATTGATGAATTAAAGAAAATTAAAAGCTTTGCTTTTTTAGATTACCTAGAGTTAAATGGTGAAAGTCCAGTATTTTCTTTTAAAGACTCAGTAATTGATTTTAACTATGCAGATGGTTCTCAGCTGCTTGATAAAAAGCTAATCCAATTTCGCATTAGAATGCTAGATGAAAAACAAAAAGTTCTTATAGACCTGTCAAGCTCTGTAGTGCCGAGGAATTGATTCCTTCTAAAAGTCTTCGTTGCTCATCAGCTCCTTGGAGAAATTGCAAGAAGTAAAAAACTTACTAGGTGAGGGGTTTACCATTAACGTTGCAAATTGTACATGGCATGTTAAAATTGCAACAAGTGATAAAAAGACAAATATTATCTGATTTAATTAAGGAACTAGATAAACCAGATGTTCTCATTTTGATCGGGGCAAGGCAGGTCGGTAAGACACATCTATTAAATGAATTATATAAATTAGCTGAATCTAAAAAGAAAACTGTTAAATACTTTAATCTTGAGCTACCTCTAGACAGCAGAATATTTAATCAAGATCTAGTATATCTTTATAGTGAATTGACTTCTGATACTGATTACTTATTTATTGATGAGTTTCAATATTTTGAAAATGCTTCGAAGTTTTTTAAAGCTATTTTCGATGATAAAAAGATTAATACTAAAGTAATAGCCTCGGGTTCTTCCTCTTTAGAAATTCATAAGCATCTCAAAGAAAGCCTTGCTGGTAGAAAAAAAGAAAAGATTATTTATCCGCTTTCATTTTTAGAATATAAACAAACTCATGATAATTTCAATGATTTTTTGGTTTACGGTGGAATGCCTGGTTTATCAAAGTTAAATAAACGTCACGAAAAAATTGAACTTCTTAGTAATCTCTTACAAACCTTTATACTAAAGGATGTTAAATCATTGATTTTGGAAGAGAATGTACCAGCCTTTAATGATTTAGTCTATCTTCTAGCAAACTATCAAGGACAGATAGTATCAGTAAATAATTTATCGAATGAACTCAGGCTTAGCAATCGCAGTACTGAAAAGTTTTTATACATCTTAGAGCAAACTTTCGTACTGCACCCCTTATCAAGCTTTTCAGCAAATCTAAGTAATGAAATAAAAAAATCTAAATAATATTTTCTATACGATCTTGGTATTAGAAACTTACTCGTAAATAATTTTAAAAATATTAAAGACAGAGAAGACAAGGGACAGATCTATGAAAGCTATGTACATAATTTCTTCAAACAAAATAAGCCTATTAACTCAGAACTAAGATTTTGGAGAACTCGTAATGGTGAAGAAGTTGATTTTATTTATATTAAAGACCAAGATATTTATCCAGTAGAAGTTAAATCAAAGCTTAAAGATATGGGTATTCCAGAAGGCTTAAAGAAATTTATTAGAGCTTATGATAAAACAATTAAAGCTTTTATCATAAATGAAAACCTTTCTGGTACCGCAAAGTATGAGAATATATCTATAGAGTTTCTTACGTTTGAAGAGCTTGAATCAAACAAAAGTATTAAAAAGATTTTAAAAGCCTAACTCTAAGGTAGACACGATGATAAAAATCAAAAAACTTCTTATACTTCTCTCAGTCATAGTCACATGCTTACAGTTTTCAGCCTGTACGAAGATAAATAATAATACGGCTAAGTGTCTGAATATGAATCTAGGCTTTGAGCCTGAGACTTTAGATTGGAATAGGGTCAGTGACGCGTATTCACCTACTATTATTTCGCAGATTATGGATGGACTGACTAGTTTTGATGAAAAAGATGGTGAGGTCGTAGTGAAACCTGCTATCGCTAAATCTTGGACTATTAACGAAGATGGTACAGAGTATACTTTCTTCTTAGATGAAAGAGCTAAGTGGTCAGATGGCAAACCTGTTATAGCACAGCATTTTATCGATTCTTTTCATAGAGCTTTAAGCCCAGAAATTGCTTCGCCTTACGCTAATCTACTTTCAGTCATGGATTTAGAAAATTCTAAAGCCATAGACGAACATACCTTATTAATTAAACTGAAATTTCCAGCAACTTATTTTCTTTTCCTTACAGCACAGTGTTTCACCTATCCGATACGTTTAGATTTGATTAACAAATACGCTGATAATTGGGTAGAAGCTGAACACATGGTAAGTAATGGTCGCTTCTTACTTAAAGAATGGAGACATGAGTATAAAATACATCTAAAAGCTAATCCAGAGTACTTTCTTAAAGATGAGATTAAAAGTAATTTAGAAGAACTAAAGTTTTTCATGGTACCAGAGCAGTCTAGTGCTTTTACTTTATTCAAAAAAGGACAGTTTGACTGGATAGACGGTGGATCTATCCCGAGCTCAGAATTTAATCAGCTAGAAAAGTTAAGACCTTTGAAATCATCTTTACTAAGAAGTACCTTTCTTGGTTTTAATACTCAAAAAGAACCTTTTAATAATGCTTTAGTCAGAAAAGCTTTTTCTTATGCGATTAATCGAGAAGAACTGATTAAGCTTAGAGCTCGTGGAGATATTCCTACAGCTTCATGGATACCACCTGGTCTGAAATCTTTTCATAATACTGAAAGGGGCTTAGGCTATAATCCTCAGCTAGCCCGAGATTTATTAAAGCAGGCTGGTTTCCCTAATGGTAAAGGCTTCCCCACTGTAGAATACGTATACCCTAGTCGTGAAGACTCTAAGGCACTCGCTGAAATAATGCACTCTATGTGGCAAAAAGAATTAAATATTAAAGTTAAATTAGTAGCTTTAGAGTGGAAAGTCTTTATGAAGACACTTTCAGACGATACCCCTTCTCTTTACCGTCTAAGTTGGGGTGCTGATTATCCTGAACCTAGTACCTTTATGTATCTTTTTACTAAAGATTTTCCAATTAATTATGGTAAATGGTTTAATCCTAACTACGATAATCTCGTGAATGCTGCGGTACGAAGCCTAGATCAGCAGAAAAGCAGGGAGCTTTATTAAGCTGCAGAGAAAATTTTACTAGAAGAAGAGATGGCTATCGCCCCACTCTTCGTGAATAGTCAGGTATTATTAAAACACGAGAATATCCATAATATTAAGCCTAATCCGATGGATATACTCTTTTTAGAAAAAGTGGTTAAAACTGATGAAAAACATTTACGCTGATATAAAAAGAAAGATTTTAAGAAAAGCTAATCGTATGCTTCCAGATGAAGTTAGAGAAGAGCTTGGCATGAAGAAATTTGAATTGAATGAAAAAATTAAAGAGAATTGTAAGGATTCTCAGATAGAGTTTTTTCAGCCTATAGACTCTCAACTCCTCAATAATAAAGAGGCTCAGAAAGTTAAGTCTGGCAGTATTATCGTAATTACTGTACTTATAGCTTTTTTACTCTTTCTTTTCTTTAAACTAATTATTCCTAGTGATAATTATTTAAATGAAAGAGAAGGTATCACTGTAGTAGATGGGAATACCGTTCGTAGAGAAATACATAAAGATACTAAAAAATCTAAAGTCAATGAAATACAGCAGCTGAGCAGTTCTGAAAGTGATTTAAAAGTAGAAGATATTAAAGTCGCTAAACCTAAAAAAGTAGAAAAAGCTGAGCCTGAAAATAAATTAAGTGATGAAAGCCTAGCTAAGATTGAAGCTGAAAGAGCTAAAGAATTAGAAGCTGCTAAAAAAATAGAAGTCGCGACTCCTAAAGCAGACTCTAGCACTAGCTCTTACACTGTGCGATCTGGTGATTCACTAGCGACCATAGCCCAAAAGGTTTACGGATCTGCTTCTCCTGCTAATATAGATAAGATTAAACGTGCTAATGGAATTAGGAATCCGAGAGCGATTCAAGTAGGTAAAAAATTAAACATACCAAGATAGCTTAACGGTACTTACTTAAAATACCATCCATAAACTCTAAAACCTTCTTTTTATCTTCAGCAGAGATTTTCATGGCATTAATGGTTTTTATTAAAACTTTGTCCAAATCAGCCTGCTGACCTAAAGTAGCGACTTTAGATTTCAGTAAATAGCCAGAACCTATACCTAAGCCACCGATAACTAATGCTAGTTTACGCCAGCCTAAGCCTAGATAAAGTAAACCTGCTATACCACCAGCTCCCCACATTAGGGTATTACCAGCTTTATCTACCGCAGCTCTACCTCTACCTACCATGTTTTGGAAAGCATCAAAGCCTGGTATAGAGCTCGAAGCATTATTGTTTTCAGGATTAGAGTTATTATTAGAAGAGGCTGCTCGATTCGCTCCTAAACCCTCCCCCACTGAACGATTGTCTGTGGCTTTCTCACCGTTTGATTCTGCCGTAATATTACGTGCATTAGTACCTCCATTATCTTTCGGAGATAAAACCTCTACATGAGCCGTATTTTTTTGAGTAGGCGAGACTCTAGACATCAGTTCCTAATATATTAGCATATTTGTATATACTTATTCAATGCTGCGATTATTTCTAACGAAATTCATCACTCCCTGAGGCTTATCTTTCATATCCCACTGATCGTTAGTGTATTTCTGAGCCTGTCTGCGAGCATTAATCGCCCCCATCTCTAAATCAGCGTCAGACTGCATACCCACACCGAATAAATATGGACCAAGTGAAGATGAAACTAGTACCTGACCTAGAGGTGTAGCTTGCAATAAGCTTGCCGCTGCCATCATTTGTGAACCAAATTTCTGCCACATACCAGCTTGCTTCGGATTTATATTTACTTGACGGCCAGCTACGTCCGTGAACATTTCTGGGTAACCTTGTGCTTTCTGTTCTACATGCCTTGCGGCAGTTACCATACCGAATGTAGAAGCTAATGTTTCAGCCGTATTCAGTACAGCCTCAATTACTTTATTGTCTTTCTTAAAGTCATGAAGAGCTATAGAAACGGCACTTAGACCAGTGGCTAACATACCAGAAGCTGCATAAGCATGACCGACACTCGCTACGTTAGTATAATCCATACCACTAGTCTGAGAAGTTTTGGTTACGCCAGAGTTTTTAAATAGACTAGTCAGGAAGCCATGTCTACAGCCTTTTACTTTAACTAACTGACCTGCCATTTCTACGCCCTGTTTTAAATCAGCAGCAGCAGTAGCTAAAAATTCTCCCATAAATGGTTTCAGGGCTTTCACTGTATCTGCACGTCTATTCGTAAGTTCTGCTGCAATCGGACGTAAATTACCATACTTTTTAAAATCTTCTTCACCGAATATCTTTTTAACTTCAGCTTCTGTACCTTTCTTAAAAGTATCTAGGATAGTGTTCTCACCCTGAATAGCCGCGTTACCTCTACCGATCTGTAACATACCATTAGCTAAAGCGAAGAGTACCTTACGATTAAAGCTCGTAGACGGGAAACGTGATGCCGCGAAGCAAACTAATTCTCCTAAAGTCTGTAAAGGATATTGCATTGGTGATCTCAAACCACGTGCCACACCAGAGACTAAATTATTAACACCAAAGATATTAGCTTGTAGCTTATCCATCTTCTTAAAGAGCTCGTCATTGCCGCTGAGCCTTGCAGCAGTGGCTACCGCTCCAGAACCCATTAGAGCTACACCCACCCCTTTCATGCCAGTGGCGAAGATAGGTCTAGAATTGTCCATAGACACTAGTTTCTCTACTAAAGTACCTAAGACGGGAATGTTTTGCGTAAAAGGTTTAATTTTATCTAGAAGTAAGGTAGTTGGTTTATTAGAAAGACTTTTATTAATACCTAGTTCTTGCATCCCAATATCTGGGGTCTGAAGTGTTCTGGTTAAAGCCTGCTCACGTAAATCCTTAATCCAATCTGCAGAAGGATCAAGCTTAAACTGGCAACCTGGCTTATCTTTAACTAATTCAGAAAATATATGTGCTGCAAAAGCATTATTCAAATGGATATTATCAACCTGTACGATTTGTGAAGCATATTTTTTCTGGAACTCAGATGCCCACTGACTTTTCTCTTTAACTTCATTAGGATTAGAAGCTTTAGCATATTTATTAGCACCTAAGTCTATTAACTGATCTGGATGACCAGCATTCTTGGGCTGTGCTAAAAGCTCTACCATCTTATCAGCTATATGAGCAGGCCCCATTAAACCACGTACTATTACCGCTAAACCACCACTAATAACAGCTTGAGCTTGAGCAGAAGCATCACTACCAGGACTATCTCCTCCGTAAACTGGATGTAGATTGTTTTTCGCAGAATCAGAATAATTAGGAACTACATCACCTTTAGAATTAGCTGGAGCGATTTCTATATAAAACTGTCTATTATCAATTACATTAATTAAAGTATTTTCTTTTTTCGCAGTAGGGCGGTTTTTTAAATCATCAATAAATTTAGTAAAAGCAGCTTGATTCGGGAAATTCTTTTCTGAAAAGTCTGTTACGTGACTGATGCTTTTATTATTAATGGAGAATAAATCTTCACCTATAGGAATACCATATTTTTCATTAGCCCATTTCTGAACTTCTGGATTTCTAGTAGCATTCAGAAGTAAAGTGTAAAGCTTACGCTGTACATCTATCCTCTCTACGTTCTTCCAGTCAATCGCATGAGGGGTAAAACAAGCTGGAGTACCATCTCTGAGTAATTCAGTAAGTTTATGCTCTGCTTGAGAATCTTTCGGATCTAATATAGCTTTTAATTTAGGGCTTAGAGGTAAATTTAATTTATCTAATTCTTTGATAAATTTCTCTGTTCCCCACTTCTCTTTACGAGATTTAGTAGCTAAGTCCATGTAACCTACGTACTGATTTAAAGTCAGTTCTGGCATTAAAGAAAAAGCTGCTGGTACAGACTTAATTTCAGCAGTTCTAATCGGTTCACCATTATTATCACGAATCTCTAAAAATTTACTTAAAAAGCCTTTCTCTAAACCAGGTAGACTGCTTTTATTTAGAAACTTCATCAGCTCCATAAAGCGCTGAGTATCTTCACTGATTTTTACTGGTTTACCAGGTTCACTCGTAATACCTCCACTTAAACCATAAATAGCTATATTATTAGCAATAATTTTATCTTTCGGATTAGTCTGCGAGTAAGGTATTTCTGCATTCTGACCGATAACCGCAGAAATCTCTTCAGAACTGCTTAACCCAGGTTTACCTTCAGCAGCTACCATACTAAGACCCGCAGTGATACCTGGTCTTGCTGTTAGAACACCTAATTGAGAACCGATAAAATATAAAGCTTGAGCTAAAAGACGGCGGCGATGTTTGTCCTGTAAAGATGACTGCGAGCTAGTACTCGCGACCATAGTAGGGTTTTTATAGCAGGTAGTACCGTCACCATCAGTCTTCCAGTCTATAGTCTTGCCTTCTGCTAAAGCGCCTAAAACATTATTCCAAAGCCTATGATGTATATCTAAAAGCCTTTTTTTATCAGTTCCCGTAGCTCCTAATAAAGCATCCGCTGGAACTAAAGCTGCGACTTGTTCTTTAGTTAGTTTTAAGAGATTTTTAGCCCTCTTAATGATCTCGTCCTTAGGCAGAGGCTTTGCCGTTACTTCAGTACTAACATTTTTATCTTGTAAGTGAAAATCTGCTTCTAATTTAGCTTTCTGAGCCCGTAAATCTGGGCTACCTGCTGTTGCGGCTTCAGTTTTTTCTGAAT
>DAISHM010000032.1:0-8593 GCA_036822535.1 Candidatus Caenarcanales bacterium | reverse complement strand
ATTATGATTTGTTAGATAAACTTATTTTAGTTTTTCTAAATTTTTAATAATTACAAAGCTGCTATAATATAGTTAATACCGATTAAATTCTGTAGGTATCAATGTCGATAAACTTATCAGTAACTAATCCCTTTACTGCATTATCTAATGTGGCGAAGAAGGCATTTTTAAGCTGTTATCAGCTACTACCATCTCCAGCAAAGAACTTCTTTTTTAAGACAGTAAATTCCTCCTCTGCTGAATTAAAAAGCCTACACGAGGATAATTTCAAAACTCTAAAAATAGAAAAACTACGTACTAATCTAGATCAGCTTTTAAGCAAGCCAAGCGAAGTCGCTGTTTTCTTTTCCGATGCACAGCGCGCAGGTACTTTATATCGAATTCCTAACATAATACAGAAAGCCTTAAATAATCATCCTCTGCCAGATGATTTGATGAAAATATTTAAAGATAATGAAATTAACCCCGATGAATTTATGAAATTAATGCTAAATCCTACCCACACAGGCTTAGTCCTAAAGACAGAAAAAGATTATCTATTCATCCATCTAGATTTCAGACCGAAAAAGCCTACTAGTGAGAATTTAAGCCCCTTTGATGGTGCTTTAAAAATAGAGAATTTAAATGAAGCCTGTGATAAATCACATGAATTCCAGACTAGAATTGAATTTTATAAGGTAGGTCATGTAAATAGTCCAGATAAATTTTTAGAAGACATTAATAAATTAAAAAATAATGTCACCTATTTTCTACCGAGGGTGGTAACTTTAGGTCTTAATCTAATTAATGAAAAGAAATTACAGCCTAGTATTTCAGAGTATTTTAAAAATATACAAAAACAAATCCCTTCTGTAAAACTACCGAGCATAAACAGTGCTGCTTTAGCTAAATCAGATGATTTATAAACTTCTTCTGGGAAGATGGTTCGCAGTGACTTAGTAGCATATTAACAAAGCGATGGGAAAGTCAATCTAAATCAATCCTTCAAAAAAGTTGAAAGTGAGATAAAGAAGGAAGCAATAAATCCTACCCCTGGCACACTATTCAATACATTTCTGAACGCTAGAATTAAAGATCCTAAAATAAATAATGAACTTAGTTTAGAATATAGCTTCGCTTAAGCAGCAGCTTTTTTAGGTTTAGGAGTATATCCCTTCATCTTAAAATATTCACGAGACTGCTCTTGGCTCAGAGTGAGCTTTTTAATATCGTAGACTAAGTCCTCACGGCTTTCCTCAGACATTTCAAAATCTACAGTATTAATAATACAGTCAGTAGGACAAACTTCTGTACATAGACCACAAAACATACAGAGACCATGATCTATATAAAACTGTGTAGATTTAGCCTTCACGTCAGGATGAGGAATTACAGAAATACAAGAGTCTGGGCAAACTCTTTCACATTGTTTACAAGCTATACACAAATGCTCACCAGTAATCGGATCTACATTTAAAGCAAGCCTATGTCTAGATCTAGAGTATAACTCTGGCATTTTATTAGGGTAATCAGAGGTAATAGGATCTCTAGTAGTATGCTTAGCGACAGTAAACATACCTAAAAGTATGTTATACAGACCACTAGTTAGTTTCTCTACAGGTTTAAATAGGTCTAAGATACTCATGATTTAATATACTCCAAAATTAATGCCATTAAAAATATTATGCCTAAGCTAACTGGAATTAGATATTTCCAACCAAACTCCATTAATTGATCCTGTCTCAATCTCGGCAATGTAGCTCTAATCCAGATAGCGACTAGAAACATGAGATATACTTTCAGCAGTAAAGTTATAGAAGTCACTACCCAAGTAAAGTTTAATGATTCAAACATTCCATTAAAAGTACCGATTACAGGTAAACTTATATTTAAATTAGTCAGAGAACTATATAAAGCTTGCTCAGCCTCTATGCTAATTGGTAAATGAGAACCACCTAAGAAAAGTACAGAAGCCACTGCTGAAGCGATAAACAGGTTAGTATATTCTGCTAAAAAAAATAATGCAAATTTCATTCCGCTAAACTCTGTATTAAAACCAGAAACTAGCTCAGATTCAGCTTCAGGAATATCAAAAGGTATTCTATTTACTTCAGCAGTAGATGCAGTAATGAAAATAACAAAAAGGCTCACACAGAGTATTAAGAAAACCAAAGCGACAAAGCCATCAAAGAAATTACCATTAGTACTCGCAAATAGGTTTAAAACTCTAGGTAATTCACCATTAGCAAATATATTCCAATTTAAAATGCCACCAGCCTGTCTATCAGAGATTTCTACTAAATTCATAGAACCAGACATCATAACTATCGCTATAATCGCTAAGACTAGTGGTATTTCGTAACTAACCGCCTGGGAAGCAGCTCTTAAACCACCCATTAAAGAGTATTTATTATTAGAAGCCCAGCCCGCCATTACCAAAGACATAGTGCCTAGAGATACGAAACTAAGTATAAAAATTAAACTAATATCTATATCGGTATAGATAAAAGCACCAAGACGATTAGCTGCCACAGCTAAAAGAGGTAAAAAGACTACCATAGAAGGTGCAAAGAACAATGCTGGAGCAAGAGTAAATAAGATAGGGTCAGAACCCTTAGGCATAGTGTCTTCTTTAAAGAGAAGTTTTAAAGCATCTGCAAGTGTTTGTAAGCCACCATTTGGGCCTACTGCATCTGGTCCTATTCTCATAGTTAGAAGTGATAAAAATTTCCTCTCACAAAGTACCATAAATAGTGCATTTACAGGAATTACGGTAGCAACTACCACAGTAGGAGCTAGATAAGCATGTATATCTGCAATATTATGGAAAATTTCTTTATTAATATTAGGAAACCAAGCTGGGAGTAATGTATTAAAAACAAAAGGTGCCTTCCAAGCAAAAGCCAATCCAGCAGAAGCTGCTGCGATAAAAATTATGCTTAGCCATACGGTGGCTAGAATTATAAACTTGAAAGCCTGCACCAGAGCGGATCTTTCAGCAAAATGCTCCCGAGGATGAAAGCTTGATAGTAGATTGAGGTCAACTGCTTTAGAATTCATTGCCTTAACATTATAACTTGAATTTTCAGAACTGATGAATTAGAAGTGATGAAAATAAGATTTTCATCACTGATCCTTAAAGATCCGAATTTTTTATCATCGCGAAAGATAAAGTCGCAGTGCAAGTCTCGTCAGCACCGACACTGGCTTTAACTTCAAATTTCCCAAAAGGAAATCTAAATTTAAGTTTTTTCACTTCCAAATCCAGTCTGTCACCTGGTACTACCATCTTACGAAACTTTACTTGATCTAAGCCAGTAAATATCCCTTTATAGCCTACAGAATACTCTGGTATATGAAGCATGCAGATGCAGGACATCTGAGCTAAAGCTTCTAACTGAAGTACTCCTGGCATAATAGAAACATCAGGGAAATGTCCTTGGAACTGAGGTTCGTTTACTGAAATATTTTTATAGCCTTTAGCATATTCACCTGGAACACACTCTATGACTCGATCTACCATAAGAAATGGATATTTATGAGGTAATAATTTGAATATATCCTGTATATTCATCGCACCGGTAAGTGGTCTATCTAATTCAGTAAGCTGCTTATCCATAAACTAAAACCCTGCAAATAAGCTTAAACAATAATCTCTTCTTTAGAATAAGCCAGATTGAACTGATCATGAATAGCCTTTACCGCTCTATGACTCTCTTCTAACTTAATGATACAGCTGATTTTAATTTCACTAGTAGTGATCATTTGTATATTAATACCAGCATTATATAAAGCAGAGAACATCTCAGCAGCGATACCCGGCTTATTTAACATACCAGCTCCAACTATAGATACCTTAGCGATATTATCATCACTAACGACTTTCAGAGCATTTACTTCTTTCGCCAAGTCCTCGCAGATCTTGATTGCTTTATGTAAATAATCTTGATTTACTGTAAAAGCTATATCTATAACGCCATCACGAGGAATAGATTGAAGTATTACATCAATACTTACATTCTCTTTAGCTAAAGTGTCAAAAATTCTTGATGCTATACCAGGCTTATCTGGCACACCCATAAAACCTAATTTCGCTTGCTTCTCATCTACAGCTACGCCAGTTACAGCTTGGGTTAATTCCATATTTCTTACCTCACTTAATTTGATAACTTTAGTTCCCATGTCTTCAGGTTTAAAAGTGCTTCTGACACGAAGATTAATATTATATTTTTTCGCAAGCTCTACTGAACGTGGGTGTAAGACCTTAGCTCCTAAGCTAGCGAGCTCTAGCATTTCTTCATAACTGATAATATCTAAGCGTTTTGCTTCTGGAATTATACGTGGATCCGTAGTATAAACCCCATCTACATCTGTGTAAATATCGCAGCGCTCTGCTTTTAAAGCTGCCGCTAAAGCGACGGCTGAAGTATCAGAACCACCTCTACCTAAAGTAGTAATTTCACCATCTTCAGTAATGCCCTGAAAGCCTGCTACTATAACTATTTCACCAGAAGCTAAATGCTTTTCAATTCTATCTGTCTTAATTTGAGCTATTCTTGCTCGGTTATGAGCTCTTTCTGTAATAAAACCAGCCTGCCATGCTACTAAAGAAGTAGCCTTATAACCCATTTGATTTAGACACATTGCGACTAAAGAAATAGTAACCTGCTCGCCAGTAGAGAGTAACATATCTAATTCTCTACCCTCTGGTAGTGGATTAAACTCTTTAGCTAATTTTACTAAAGAATCAGTCGCTTTCCCCATCGCTGAGACTACTATCACTAAATTAGCGTTTTCACTCTCTTTAATAGCTATCTCGCAGACTTGCTTTATGCAATCAGCATTAGCGACAGAACTTCCCCCGAATTTTAAAACAGTAGTTTTATCTTTTAGCACTTTAACTATCTCTTTTTAAGGTAAATCTAAAATATCTAATATTAACGAGACTGAGCTAATTGTTTATTGGTATCAGTACCAAAGAATAGCTTAGAATCCTTATGAATAGATAGGTCTAAAGTCTTAAGAGAACCTACAGCCTCACTTAAAGAAACTGCTTCTGTCTTATTACCGATTATCGCAGACATTTTACCCCATTCAGCATTCTGCACCATTTCAGCAGCTTTCAATCCTAGACGAGTTCCTAGAACCCTATCAAAAGCAGAAGGTCTGCCACCTCTTTGAATATGTCCGAGAGTGGTAGATCTAGTCTCTATACCAGTCTCTTTTTCTATAATCTTAGCTAGTCTTTCGCCTATACCACCTAATTTTACGTGTCCGAAAGCATCTAGTTCAGTATCTTTAGTAACATCTTGGTTAGCTAATTTAGCACCCTCTGCTGCTACCACTATAGCGTAAGTCTTCTTAGCATAAACTCTCTTAATAGTCTCGCAGAGATCTTTAGTATCTACTTCTTCCTCTGGAACTAATATGTAATCAGCATTCCCAGAAATTCCAGAGAATGAAGCTATCCAGCCAGCATGTCTTCCCATGACTTCACAGACTAAAACTCTTTCGTGAGAGCAAGCTGTAGTATGCAATGAATCTATCGCTTCAGTAACGATATTAATACAAGTATCAAAACCAAAAGTTACATCAGTACCAGATAAATCATTATCTATAGTCTTCGGTACACCAATAACATTAATTTTATACTGATTATAAAGCTTAGAAGCCACTCCACAGGTATCTTCTCCACCAATAGCGACTAAAGCATCTAGCTTATTAGCTTCCATAGTTTTAATTACAGCTTCTGGACCACCCTCTATTTTAAAAGGATTAGTTCTAGAAGACTTAAGTATAGTACCGCCTTCACGAACTATATCTTCAGTGTTCTCTAATGTTAACTCCATCGTAATATTCTCGACAGCACCTTTCCAGCCATATTTAAGACCTACTACTTCAGAGCCATACTCTTTAACTGACTTAAAAACTAAAGCCCTGATTACCGGATTTAAACCTGGACAATCACCACCACCTGTAAGTACACCTATACGCATGCGTATTATATTAGCGTAAATGCGGTAGATTTTGTAAGCTTTCAAGTGAATATTTGGTTTAAGATGTGAAATATGTCTAAATATTGGCTAATTAAATCTGAGCCATCATCCTTTTCCATAGATGATTTGAAAGCTATGCCTAATAAAACCGATATGTGGGATGGGGTTAGAAACTACCAAGCAAGAAATATCATGATGAAGGAAATGAAAACTGGTGATAAGGCTTTTTTCTATCACAGTAATGCTAATCCCCCCGGCATAGTGGGCGTAGTAGAAATTGTTAGTAAAGAAGCTTACCATGACCCTACGCAGTTTGACTCATCCTCTTAATATTTTGACTCAGCGAGCATCAGAGAAAAGCCTCGCTTGTATCTAGTCGATGTTAAACATCTTGAAGATTTAGCATTTATTTCTTTAGAGTCTATAAAAGCCAATCCTAAACTAGCAAATATGAAATTAGTACAGAAGGGATCTCGCCTATCAGTACAGCCAGTAAGTGAAGAAGAGTGGAATGAAATACTTAAAATGAGTCAAATTCATGCTACAGCCCAGTAAAAGCCTTCAAGTAGGTGAATCTCACAAAGAAATACTTGCAATAGCACTACCTATCGCAGCTGCGATTATGGTTCCGCAATTTAATTTTGTTATTAACAATATTTTCTTAGGCTCACTTGGAGAGCAGGCTTTAGGGGTTGCTGGAATTACAGGAATTTATTATTTAATTTTTGCTGTTATTGGTATGGGCTTTAGCAATGGAGTTAAAGTCTTGATGTCTCGTAAAGCAGGTGAAGATGATACTAATGAAATCGGCAAGCTCTTTTATCAAGGGGTTTTTATCGCTTTAGTCATAGCCATCCTGAGTTTAATTTTCACCTACGTGCTAGCAGAACCTTTATTAAAAAGCTGTCTTAGCAGGGAGGAAAATGCCATTATGGCAGCTTCTTTTTTAAAAATTAGGATATTAGGCTTATTATTCCTCTACCTCTTTCAGCTTGGGAACACACTTTTAGTGAGTACGAATAATTCTAAGTTTCTAATTATCGGGACTTTCAGTGAAACTATTTTTAATATTTTCTTTGATTACTCTCTAATTTATGGTAAATTTGGCATGCCTGAATTAGGCTTCAATGGTGCTGCCTATGCATCTTTAATCGCAGAAGCAGTAGGGCTTTTGGTTATTTATCTAGTACTTAAATTCAGCAATATTCGAGACAATTTCAATTTGTTTATTGGACGTTCTTTAGATTTTAAACTCTGTGGGATGATTCTGAAACAGTCTTCACCACTGATTTTACAGTATGCTGTAAGCATAATAAGCTGGGAATATTTTTACATATTAGTTGAGCACAGGGGGTCTATAGATTTAGCGATTTCTAATACTATGCGTAATATATTAGGACTTTTTGGCTGCTTCACTTGGGCTTTTTCATCTACGACTAACACCATGATTAGTAATTTTATCGGTCAATCTCAAGAGCGTAAATTAATTAGACTAACTTGGAGAATTTCTAATTTATCTGCTCTTTTTGCTTTTAGTGCCTCCCTGATTGTCTCCATAAATGCTAAATGGCTTTTAAGCATTTATGGTCAAGGAGATGAATTTATCAATCTAGCAGAACCTGTTTTACAAGTAGTTCTCATCGGTATGTGTATAACCTCTATATCTACGATATGGATGAATGCTGTAGTCGGTACTGGTCATACTAAAACTGCTCTCTGGGCAGAGATCATGGCTGTAGTATTCTATTCAATTTATAATTACATTGTAATAGAACTATTAGGTCTTCCCTTAATCTGGGCTTGGGCAAGTGAATGGCTTTACTGGATAGTCTTATTCCTACCTTGTATTTATTTTATGTACAGGAGATATCCACAGAACGCTGCCTAGCTGCATCTACAACCTCACTTAAGAGCTGTTTCAAGCCACCTTCTTCTAATACACGAATTCCCGCTTCAGTAGTACCTTTCGGGCTGGTTACAGCAGCTCTTAACTCTTCTGGTGAGCTGTTCGATTGAGCTAATAATTTTGCAGTACCGAAGAAAGTCTCTTTAACTAAAAGCCCTGCTTCTTCCTTAGTTAGACCTGAATCTAGAGCAGCTTTTTCTAGAGCTTCAACGAAATAAAGAAAATAAGCAGGCCCTGAGCCTGAAACAGCCGTTACTGTATGCATTTTATTTTCATCTGTAACAAAAACTATTTTTCCCACAGTATTAAATAATTTTTGAACGAGTTCTAAATGCTCTGCTTTACAGTTTTGATTAGCAAAAATAGCTGTCACTCCCTGATTAATTTGTGCTGGAGTATTAGGCATAGCACGGATGATAGGGTTTTTAGGGAAACGGTCTTCTACAGTCTTTACCGCAATTCCAGCTAAAACCGAACTGATAATACAGCTTTCAGGTAAATCTCTAAGATTTCCTAACAGCTCTTTAACATCCTTCGGCTTAACTGCGATAATTAACATATCAGGTTTTTCTATAACTAAATCAGGGAGCTTCTCTAAGACAGACACCTGAAGTGACTGCGGAAAGCTAGGATTTAATTCTAATTCACCTTTCAGCTTTAGAGCTTTATCTAAACTACGATTATTTAGATAGAAACTAATCGGGAATTCATT
>DAISHM010000031.1:0-8594 GCA_036822535.1 Candidatus Caenarcanales bacterium | reverse complement strand
AATCAGGATACTAAATATTAGGCTCTTATAGCATCAATATTTATATTAATCACTTAAAATCTTTCGTCACTAAATTAAATTCCCGAGCCGTTCTCATTACTTCATTATAAAAATATTGAGTTGAAGGATTTAAAAGTTTATCTGGATGAATTCCAATAACCTCTAATTCAGGAGGGACTTTATCTAGACCAACTAATTTATCTAAATAAAAGCCATTAGCTCCTTTCGGATTAGTTTCTGGCAAAGCCGTTGATATTATTAGTAAATCAATATCACTCCACTCACTAGCAGAGCCTTTAGCATAAGAGCCAAAGAGAAGAGCTTTATCAATCTGAATTTTTTTCTCCAAAGAAGATAAATAGCTCGCCAAAGTTTCTCTCAGCTCTTCATTAGTAAATCTTTTAGCCATAAAAATGTAACCTCTACTTCCTTCAGCAATTCCTTACAATATTTAAGATCATAAACACTCTCAATTTCATCAAAATCTTCTGGATATCTACTATCTAAAAAAGATTTATCAAGTTTTACCAAAACTTCTTCCCTGTGTTTTTCCAGCTTAATTTTACAGCAATCAACAGCAAGACGTTTAAGATTATGAATTTTAGGAGGCTCAGTTCCTAAACTGGTTATAAGACCTTTCAAAATTTTTTCTAAAGAGGCATGTAGATGAAAAATAGCAGAGAAATGCTCACCCTCTTTAAGAAGGATTTTAGCTGCTTTAAAATCTTTCTCAGCTAGCTTGAGCCAATTAAGCGTGGCTTGATCCATTCACTCATTATAATACTATAAAAATATTGAAACACATCATCAAATCAACAGTCCCCATCCCCGAGGGGATTCAGTGACATAAAGCGCACAAATCAATCTGTACAAAAATAAATACAAATATACGATAAAAATGTATAACTTACAGTACAGAATAAATTTTAAAACTATTCACATGAAAAAACGCCGAATTGAACCAAATCAGGAGTTATGCGAAACAACGAATAGCGAGAAAATTTTTGACAGAATTTCTAACAATGCCCCATTTTTGCTGATAGATAGAGATATTTAATTTCACTTGAGTGATTTTCAGAAGAACAAAAGCTCTCATGGAGCAGAATATATGATTTTTTGAGCTCTAGCTTTTCTCATATAGGATTTTTCAAGCCCACAAAGTTGCTTTAAGCCTCTGTGCATGTCTTCTATAGCCCATCTTTTCTTACCAGTATTTGAAAAATCTTCCCAATCTATCAAGGAAAGATCATTTGTAATAGAATATTTTTCTCCTTTTACTCTGCTTTTCATGATTAATAAAGGAAATAGTCGTTTTTTGTCATGCCATCTTCCGACCTGTTGTAGACTCTGTAGTTGATTGGCAATGATAATCCTTCCTCATTCAGCCATACACAATTAGTCAATCCTATTCCCTGTCTTACACTGTGGTGTTTTCCGCTCCATTGCCATTTATTAAGTTCTATCTTCTTTGCATAAGGTTTTTCAATTAAAGTATCATCAAAAATCAAGTAACCATCATCTTTTGAGATATATTCAGATACCTCATTCCACAGCATTTCTGCTTCAAAATTACTGCTATTTAAAAATCTATTTACTGCATCATGCGATAACTCAATTGGTGACACATTCTCTAATTCTGTACAACTATACTGCTTCTGAGTTGCTATTAGAAAATTTGTAAATAATTCAATCTGCACTTTCTTAGGACGCATATCCTATTTTTTACTACACTTATTCTAAAATGGCCAGCTTACATACGTAAGGAACTGGGATTTCGCGTAACTCCTGTAATAGTAACTATGACCATTCAAATGTACTTGGAAAGCATAAGGGGTGGAAACCCTTTCTAGCAAATATTTAAGACTAGGATCTAGCTTCTGCTCACTGAGCTTTACTTCTACTGCCATCCAAGGTTTTGCTTCTTTAAGAATAATAAAACCAACTTCGCGACCTCTAGTATCTCTTAAAACGTAAATTGAACCGAAATTTCCTGCAAATTTACGTTTTTATGATCAAAATACGTAAATTTATGGCATCATATGAATATGAGTATATCCTCTTCTCAAATATCCTATATACAAATACTTAAAGAAACTTACGAAAATCTCAAGATTGGTAAAGAAGCTCTTTTGGGAATTATAGATGAAGTGGAAATCGCAGAAGCTGTTTACAATTCTAATGCGATAGAGCATTCGACCCTATCTCTAAAGGAAACTGAAAAAATATTGCTTGAAATGGAAATAAGCAGAGACCTTTCTCTGAGAGAGGTTTACGACGCTAAAAATTTAGCCCGAGTAGTTAATTATATTAAAGAAAAATCTAAGACAGATGAATTAACGGAAAACCTTATATTACTTTTACACCAAATGCTTATTGGTGGCATTAATGATGAATTTGCTGGGCGCTTTCGTACTACTGGAGAGTATGTTAGAGTCGGGTCATATATAGCCGCAGTCCCAGAAAAAATACCTTCTCTTATTAAAAACATATTTATTAATTATGCTGCTAACATTGATGATTACTTTATTTCTAAAATAGCTAAATTTCACTTAAACTTTGAGAGCATTCACACTTTCTGTGACGGGAATGGCAGAATCGGGCGAGTCTTAATTAACTATCAGCTTTTACGCTTAGGTTTCCCTGCGATTATCATCAGGGATAAAGAGCAAGCCCTTTACCACAGTGCTTTCACTGAGTTTCAATCAAAAAATTCTTCTAAAATTATGGAGAAAATCATAGCTCTTGCACTAATGGAGGCTTTACATAAACGTAACGCATATATGCAAGGGGCTGAAATTATAAAACTCTCTAATTATGCTCGTTCAATAAATAAGCCTGTTAGTTCAATAATAAACATGGCGAGGAGACAGACCATAGCAGCCTTTCGAGAAAAAGGTATCTGGAAGATAGCTAATCCTATAAGTACCTAAGAACACACTCTCAAATCAGCAGTCCCCAAGCCTAATACCTTCACGATCTCCCCTTCTTCTGCTGGATAGGACTCATTTTCATCCATATCTACTTCCTGAATCGCAGTAGATGGATCTTTTAGACCATTACCAGTAAGTATACAAACCACTGTAGCACCTTCTTTAATACGCCCTTCCTTCGCAGCTTTCAATAACCCAGCCACTCCAGTAGCAGAAGACGGCTCACAAGCTATACCATCCATCTGATGCAATAATTTATATGCATCTAAAATTTCCCTATCTGAAACTGAATCTATATGACCATTAGACTCACTTAAAGCCTTATTAGCCTGCTCCCAACTCGCTGGATTACCGATGCGAATAGCAGTAGCAATAGTATCTGGCTTCTCGAAGACCCTTTTATTCACTATCGGAGAAGCTCCCTCTGCCTGAAAGCCATACATCATTGGCTTTTTACGCAAGAAATTCAGATACTCTTTAAAGCCCTTCCAGTAGGCAGTTATATTACCAGCATTTCCTACAGGTAAACATAAATAATCTGGTGCTGCACCTAATTCATCGACTATTTCGAAAGCCGCTGTCTTCTGTCCCTCTATTCTAAAGGGATTCAGAGAATTAACTAATTCTATCGGATAATTTTCAGATAATGATTTCACTATATTCAGTGCGTCATCGAAATTCCCACGCACCTGTATTACCTTAGAGCCATATATCATCGCCTGCGATAGCTTACCAAGAGCGACATAACCAGCTGGGATGATAACGAAGGATTCCATCTCGAAGCCCATAGATCTTACTCTAGAAGCATAAGCTGCTGCTGCTGCACTAGTATTTCCAGTACTAGCACAGATGATTTTCTTAGCACCCTTTTCTAAAGCCTTAGAGACTGCCATAGTCATGCCTCTATCTTTAAATGAACCAGATGGATTTAAGCCTTCTATTTTACAGAAGACTTTAAGTCCCTTTACTCCAGTGAGCTTTGCGATATTCATCGCTTCTACTAGAGGCGTCCTAACATCTCAGAGAGATACTTTAGGAGTCTCCTTAGTCACTGGTAAGTAACGTTTGTATCTATGAATGATTCCTTGGTAGTGCATTTACTTAAACTAAAAAATCAATTTTAGCAGAAACAGAATGGTATTAGTGAGTATTTAAGCTACTTAAATATTTAGCCAATTCCTCTACTTCAGCGTCATTCCCGACCAAAGGCGGCATAATATTCAGATAACTATTCTTCTCAGGATCAGTACTACGCATCATATTTAGAAAAGTCTTAATACCCTCTAAATCCCTCTCCCCTAGAAGCTTTTTCATAGAGCGATAAGCATCAGTAGTATGACAAATCATACACTGCTGCCTAAACATAGACGAGCCGATATTTTCAGGATCTTCCCACTTACTAAAATTAGTAAAACCCTCTTTATTAATAGTCTCTATATCAGCCTTTCTCAGACCATTAGAGTACATATAGTTATAAATCACATAAGGCTTTCTTAGCATCTCTCTAGACCATTCAGACATGCCTGTCACAGCCTGCCCGCAGATTAAGAAAGCGATAGCTGAAGCGAAAGAAAAGCCTCTAGGGTTTAAATAAGGACCGACTAAAGCGAAAACCAGTACAGTACCAGAAAGTATCAGACTTAAATATATAGCCCTAGCGAGTATAGAGAAATTCCCGACTCCAGAGCTTTGTATTCCAGTAAATATATTAGTCATCACTGCCTGTGGGACTTGTGAGAAAAACCAAAAACCAATTACTGGTCCTATTAAGAAAACAGGAATAAACCATTTAGAAGAATATTTCAGCATATAGGCTCTAAAGCTAACCTTCTCTTCACTTTCACTAGCATCTATACGAGCAGAAGTAATCAGAGAATACATTCCAGCTATGGCAAGCATAACTAAAAGCCTTAAAATCAGTGAAGGCCAGTAAGTCGGGTTAAAGAATCCTTCATACCAGAGCTTAGACTCTAACCAGCCACCTGGTGTAAGCATAAAGCTCAAAATGCCATTAATAATAATTAAAGTGAATACAGAAAGCACTGCATACCATTGAGCTAAAGCTAAATGTAATTCTTTAGATACTTTATCCCATGTGTAAAAATAGACGAAAACTGTAGCTATCTCAGCGACGAAAAATAAATATTCAGTAGCCCAACCTAAAGAGTAAGTCTGTATTAGGGATGCAGTACCGTCTGGACTTACTAAACTAATCGAAAACCAAATCCCTACTCCAGTGACAGCTCCCGCTACAGTAGTAATCAGCATAAAGAATTTAGAGTGTTTTTTTAAATACTGATAAAGCTTTTCACCATTATCTTTTAAAGTAGCATCACTAGATTGAGATCGTTTTAGAGCTAGATACTCAGTTACCGCAAAAAATATACCACCGCCTACAGCGAAATGAGAGATGAATACATGAATAATAGAAATCAATCCTACTGCCCATGAGCCACCTAGACCAGGTAAAGACCAAAGAGGATAATTCATGCTAAATACCCCCATACTGTGAATACTACTAAACCGATTAGTATCATAAAACCGTATAAATCAAAGAACTTACTTATTTTAGGATTTTCGCCTGTATCTAAAAATGGAGCTAGAGCAAAAACTAAAGCTATCGCAGCAAATATCATCATCCCGAATTGCTCTCCCTCAATGAAAGCTACATGAGGTGGCAATTATTTGAGGAATTGAAACATACCCAAGAAATACCATTCTGGCTTGATTCCTGCTGGTGCTGGAGCAAATGGATCAGCCTCTGGGCCTACTCCCCAAGGGAAAAGTACTACTATTGCAGCAAGTACGTTAAAGGCTAAAAGCCAGACCATTAGATCTTTCATAAAAAATTCAGGAAAGAATTTTTCATATTTTTTCACTTTAGCTTCTTTAAAGTGTTTCGGCTCAGACATACCATGTAACTGCACTAAAAGCAGATGCAAACCTGCTACTCCAAAGAGCCCTAGAGGTAATAAAATTACGTGAATTAAGAAAAATCTAGACAGTGTTCCCTGACCGACTTCAGAACCACCTCTTAATATATTCGCTAACATCTCACCTATTACTGGAGTAGATTCCGCGATATCTATACCGATTTTCGTAGCGAAGAAAGCTACTTCATCCCATGGTAAAAGATAACCAGTAAAACCAAAAGCAAAGCAAATAACCATTAAAGCTAGACCACTTAACCAAGTGAGTTCACGCGGCTTTCTATAGGCCTTCATAAAATAGGCACTAAACATATGCATAAACAGAACAAAAATCAGTAAATTCGCTCCCCAGCTATGCATAGAACGCACAAACCAACCAAAGTCAATCTGGGAGTTAATAAATAGCACCGATGAATTCGCAGAACTTAATTCTGGAATATAGTAAACCATCAAAAGAATACCAGTGAAAAACTGCACAGTTAAAAGCAGCATCGCCACTCCACCCATGTAATACCATGCACTCTGCTTATGCACAGGAACTTCTTTTTTAGCTGCCGCCTCAGCTATATCCGAAAGAGCCAGCCTATCATCTAGCCATTTAAATGTATTTTCTGAAATTTTACCCAGCATATAAACCTTTCCTAATCTAGATCTTAAGCTCTAGACACTATCAATTCTCCATTTACTACTTCTGCTTTCAGCACGGCTAGCGGCTTCGGAGGTGGACCAGCAAAATTCTAACCAGTCTCAGGAGCGAATTGCCCGCCATGACAAGCACAGAATATATGTTTCTTCTCTGATGAGAATTGCACAGTACAGCCTAAATGCGTACAAATCGCATTATAAGCATGAAAAACCCCATCTTCAGTTCTCACCATCAAAGCTGGTATGCTACCGAATTTAAAATTCTTAGAACTACCTGGAATAAAATCATCAGCCTTACCTAAAGATAAAGAAGTGACCTGAGAATCTTCTCCAGTCTTCTTTTCAGCCCCAGACATTAAATATCTAAAGAATGGATAAGTAGCGAAGGCAGCCCAAATCGCAGCGAAAGTGCCACCGACTATTCTAATAAAATCTTTTCTAGTTAAATTAAACATTAGTTTAAAACCTCCTTATCAAAAGCTTGGTGAGCAACTTTTACTAACCACGATAAGTAGACTATAAGCAAGACAGCTAAAGTCCCGAATATAATCAACCAGTCCCACTGTATCTGCACTGGTACCTGAGCTGGATCTAGATATTTAACTGTCTCCACTACTCTTAGATAATGTCTCATAAAGCTCATACCTAATATAGTCAGTAATGCATTAACTAAAGTAACTATAAAAGCAAATCTAGAAGCTTTAAGTACAGCGAATAAAGCCATTACTAAAGAAATAATCGCAGTGATGAAAGATAAGCCGAAGCTAATGGTCGCAGGTAAATGCTTGCCCATGTAAATTAGCATAGTTTCTCTCGGTAGACTTAAAAGAAACCAAACCCCAGAGAGGAATTGAACGAAAGTAAAAATCAAATAAATTATAGAACCGAATTTAATTAACCACTTCGCATAAGTCTCTGCTCTATCAGAGCCAGTGATAGCCGAGTCATTAATCTCTATATTAGCCTCAGAGTGCTTACGCCCCATAAGATAAACTCCGAAACAGCCTATAGCTAAACCAGTTACAGCGAAGGAACCGATAATAGTATGAATTAATCTAGGTAATATCTGCTTCTCTGAGCTATTCATCGCTAAACCGCTAGTAGACTGAGAAAGAGCCGCCCACTTTTCAGGAGAAAGCATCAGCGTCATATTATTAGTGAAAATATAAGCTATGACAAGGAAAAGTAAACTAGAACCGATTAATAAAAAAGGTCCAGCCTTCCCTAGCTTAGTGAAATTAAATTTATATATGTATAAAAAATAGTAAGAGACAATCAGAATGAAGATTATAGATATCCAATAAGATCCCATTAAAATCGAAGACGTGTAAAAGAGAGGGCCGTAAAGTAGCTGAATAAATAGTAGTGGCACTATCCCCTGAGTTATAGCGAAGGATGTAAATAAAGGTAAGGACATAGCTAGCTGTTTACCTATCCTGTACATGAAAGAGTCAGTATTAGAGCCTCCAGAAAACATACAGAAGGCAGATACCAAGCCACCTACCAAACTTACATTCATCGGCAGTAAATGCAGAAAAAATCCTAAGACCAGTAATATTTCTAAAATTAAAAAAGGAGCTGGAAAGGGTATCGGCTGATAATTAGGGATATTGATTAATTCATTCATAGAAATAATCTTTTATATTTCTATGATAGCTAGTCTGGAATTAGTTTTTATTTCCAGCTCTCAATTTTAATGAATATAAAATCTTTAAAAATCATTAAAGTTTACCCGCTACTAATCTCAATTAAAATGATAAAAGAGATGAAAGTCGCTTTTTTCAGTACCCAGAAGTATGACCGTGAGTTCTTTTTAAGAGAGAATGATAAATTCGGCTTTAACCTAGTCTTCCACGAATCGCACATTAATGAAGAAACTCTATGATTAGCTGCTGGCTTTAAAGTCATCTTTTTTTTCGTTAATGACTGCATTACAGAAAATATGCTAATTAAACTTAAGGAAAATGGTACAGAGCTTATCGCCCTTCGCTGTGCTGGTTTTAATAATATCGATATAAAAGCCGCACAGAGATTAGGAATAAAAATAGTTAGAGTACCAGCTTATTCACCCTATGCTGTCGCTGAACAT
>DAISHM010000030.1:0-8668 GCA_036822535.1 Candidatus Caenarcanales bacterium | reverse complement strand
AAGCATTAAAATAAGAAGCTGGTAAAAAAGATTTAACTTCGCCAATCACTCAAGATAAGATTTTACCATGAGCATAAACAGAAAGCTTCACTTCTTCATCTATAGCTAAAATCTCAGCCAAAGATGGATTAAAAATAATACTATGCTTTTCTAAAGCCATATTTATTAGGTTCTCAATTTCATACCATTTAATTTTTTCATTTAGAAATAGCTCTACAGCAGCTTCATTCGCTGCATTAAAAACAGTCGGATATGAATGGGCTAATTTCCCTACCTCATAACCCAATCCTAGTAATGGAAATAGTTTATGATTAGGTTCATAAAAATCCCAAGTTTGACCAAATATACTAAAACTATCATCTACTGCAAGCTTACGCCTCTGCGGATAATCCATCGCATACTGAATTGGGATTTCCATATTAGTAGCGCCTAGTTGAGCAATTACATTACCATCTATAAAAGAAACTGCACTATGTACTATGGATTGCGGATGAATTACCACTCTTATTTTCTCATAAGGAATTTTAAAAAGTGCATGAACTTCTATAACCTCTAAAGCTTTATTCATCAGAGTCGATGAATCTATCGTAATTTTCTTTCCCATAGTCCAAGTAGGATGCTTTAAAGCATCTGATAGTGATACTTTCATTAATTCTTCATAAGTTTTATTCCTAAAAGGCCCACCAGAAGAAGTTAAAAGTATTTCCTTAACATCAGAATGTTCACCCTCCAAACCTTTATTAATATTCAAGGGACTTCTAGCACTGAGACACTGATGTATAGCCACATGTTCACTATCTATAGGTATTAGCACCGTATTAAATTCATCTTTTAACCTATTCACTAAATGCTCAGCGACTACTAAAGTCTCTTTATTAGCGATAGCTACTTTCTTAGCTTTAGTTAAGGCTTTTAAATTTGGCTTAAGCCCAGCTATACCGACTATTGCACTAATAAATATATCTATATTTTCTAATTCAGCAATGGCTTCTGTAGATTCTAAAATACTCAGATGCGGAAATCTTTCTCGAATAACCTCTCGATGAGATAGATCTGCTATATACACATACTCTGGATTAAATTCATTTATCTGCTTAATAAAAATATCTAAATTATTACGTGCCGCTAAAGCGACCACTTTATACTCATCTTTCCTTTGTCTGATTATATTTAAAGCTTGTGTACCGATAGATCCAGTAGAACCAATTATAGATATTGTTTGTAAAGAAGGCATAAAGCTTATTTTATAACCAATTTTTAATATTGTTCTGTTATGCCTACTTGGGTCTTTTACTTTTTAAGATCAATATATTTTTATAAAAGAGAGAATAAAATATGGACTATGCTAAATACCTTTCTGCCGCGAGTGAAAAATCTAATAAGATAGATAATCTAATTAGCTCTTTACGGAAAGATGAAGATTCACTCATAGAGCAAGATTTAGTAGGTAACAATAAAGTCAAACTTAATGATGATAGCCAAGAGCGCATTGAAAATTTAGTAAATGGCTACCTAAAAGGTTCTAGCAATGCTGAATTAGATGACATATCTAATATTTACAGCACTGAAGCTGAAAAAAAGACCAAAGAAGAAAAAGGAAAAGTCCAAGATGACGAACCTCAAAGATCACAAAGCACTGGAGTAAAGACAGCAGAAAATTCAATAGAATCTTTATATGAAGAAATTCTGGGTCGTTCTTCTGATCCAAAAGGTTTGGAGCACTGGACAAAACAGATGAATTCTGGAATGTCACTCGAAGAAATACGAGAAAATTTTTATTTGAGTCCAGAATTTCAGAAAAAAGCTTTATCTAGTGGTGATCCCGTAGAATATTTATATGAAAATATTTTGGGTAGAGAATCCGATAAAGAAGGTTATGAGAACTATTCACAGCATTTAACCGCAGGGGACTTATCTATGAAAGATATTATTTCTGGTTTTCTCTCAAGTCCAGAATATGACAATCTTAGCCAAGATAGATTAAATGGAGAAAAAGATGGAGCCTATAATGAGCTACTTAAAGGTAACCTAATTGATATTGAGAATCAACTAGGAGAAGCTTTACAAAATCATGGAATGAACAGTGGAGCAAGTGCTGAAATATTAGATCTTCATGATGAAATGAAAATACTTAGAACAGCTTTTGGTCAACAAGGTGATCCAACGCGCTATGCTCAAGCTAAAAGCTTTGCTGATTTAAACCAGAATACTTTAACTGATCTAAATGCACAGCTTGCAGAAGCAGAATCAATAAATACTCCAGCTGGAGAACAGTCAGCAGCGGCTCTTAGGAAAGAGATCGGCATAACACAAGGGCAATTAGAATTCTGGAATGGCACTGCTGAATTTTGGAAACCTGCTGAATAATCTAAAGCTCAATCCCTGACTGGCAGAGCAATCTGAAATTCACTAAATTTTTCAGTGTCTTTATAAAGATCTAGCAGAGAACTATACTGCCTAAGATTAGGATCTAGATTATATCCTGGTGCAAGTGGCATTATAACTGAATTACCGAGTATTCCAATAACACGATTTTCTACCACTGAAGCTATACTCTTACCATTCGTATTGGGAGCTACACAATTATCTAAAAGGCTAAAACGCTTATTAGCAGGCATTTTATACCAAATCAAACGATGATAATATTCTAAATTATCATTTAAGTGCCTAATTAAATTATCAGTCTCAAAATCATAATCTTCATCATTGTAAAATTTAAACTGCTCTAATAAGCTCTGGTATTCTTTTCCAATTAGGTGCTCAAGTAAAATATCTTTAAAAGCTAATATTCTATCTGCATTAAATTCTTCTAAAGCAAAAGGAATAAAGAGGCATTCACGAGCATCATAAAGACTCTGTTTAACATGATAGTTAAGGGCTGAATACTCTTTTAGAGCAGTCTTGGAAGAGCTTTGCGAGCGCAGCTCACTAAGTTTACGTTTAATTTTCTCCTCTAGGCTTTGGAAGCTATAATGTAAAACTTTATTTAGCGTCTTATCGAAACTATTTGGTGGTCTTAGATCTACATTACTAGTTAAAGCATCTCCACCTATGTAGTAATCTGAGAAAGGCTCATCAAAGCAAGCCTTAACTAAATTTAGAACAGCAGAGGAAGCTATATTTATCTCAGAATCTATAAGCCATTCCTGCTTAATGCTAATTAAATGACCATGAGCGACTTTCTTCATCTCTAAATTAAGAGTGTTATCAAAGCAGGAAATGGCTTTTATAAAGCTTGAACTATTGAGCTGATCCTCTATACCGAATTGTGTAGTTCTAAGAGCTTTATAGAAAATAAATTCCTCAGCGATAAACCTTTTAGGTAGCTGCTTTAAGACAGTTTCAAATTTAGGATTTTTAAAAATTATCTTTAAAGAACTGGGAATTAATGAATTAGCATCTAAATCTATTTTTTTAATCAGTGTTTTATCTGCATTCAGGGTAAGAAAAGCAGTTTTATATTTCAATTTGCTAGATAATTTAAGACTAAATAAGCCAGCAGATTTAGTTTTACTAACAGCAAGAATCTGAAAATCTTTAGGGTTAAAGCGATTTACTTCTTTATTAGAAACCCAGACAGTAAAACTCACTCCCTCTGGTATTTCCAAACCAGTCACTGCCTGAAATTCACCTTCACAGCTATAATGCACTGGAACCGTTTCTAAAAAACTACGCCTAGTATAACTACGTGTCTTAGCTTTAATTTTCATTTCTAAAGGCTGCTTCGCTCTAGAGAAAGAGGCCAATTGCTGGAATGAATAAGTAAAACTATCGAGGAGAGAACCATCTGCCGAATAGGCTTTCAGTTCTATATCTCCGTATATTTCATCTTCACTAATCTGAATTATAAATTCACCACTATCAGCGACTTCTATTCTAGTTAAAACCTGTGAAGCATTTAATGCCGTAGTGTTAGCAGTAATTAATTTAGTTAATTCTGGTCTCGCTTTCTCTGAGCTTAATTCATCTTTATAACCAGCTATGTCTTTAATATTTTTAATTATATTAATGCCTAATGGTTCCTGTTTTAAGAGATCTGGCATTTCTGTTCCACTGAGGAGAAATTTAGATTCAGCATTTCTATCATGAGCCTGTAGCGGAATTCCAATTTCTGTGTTTTTATCATCCTCATGCTGAGCTTCAGTTAAATTATTATTCTCATAAGTTAAAGTCAAATAATATCCTTGAAAATTAGGCTCTTCCGCTTCATTTAAATCTCTAAGATATCCCTGAACTAGTAGCATTTTATCTGAGCTCGTCGTTTATTTTAAATTTTAAATAAACTTTAAAAAATATTGTATCAACATAATAATCTTTTTGCTGAAAATTTACAGCATAGCTTAAAAAAATTCGATAAAATCTATGTTTGAATTATGCCTACTCAAACACAAGTTCCTAAATCTAAGCGCTTAGAACAAATACCACCTTATCTCTTTGCAAGAATAGATGAGAAGAAAGCTATCGCAATTTCTAAGGGCGTAGATATTATCAATATGGGCATAGGCGATCCAGATATGCCGACTTTTTCACCTATCATTGATTCCATGCAGGCTGCGGTTATGGATCCTAAAACGCATGACTATCCTCCTTATACTGGGACTTTAGAATATCGTAAAGCTGTCTGTAAATGGACTGCACAGAGGTTTGGTATTCAAGAGTTTGATCCAGTGTCTGAATGCCTTGGTACTATTGGCTCTAAAGAAGCTATTCATAATATCTTCTTAGCTTACGTAGATCCAGGAGATTATACTTTAATTCCAGACCCAGGCTACCCTGTATATAACACTGGGACTATATTTGCAGGTGGTACACCATATAAAATGCCTTTATTAAAAGAAAACAATTTCTTACCTGACCTAAAAGCTATTCCTAAAGATATAGCTAAAAAAGCTAAATTAATGTTTTTAAATTATCCTAATAATCCTACTAGCGCTATCGCTCCAGTAGAGTTTTTTGAAGAAGCCGTGGCTTTTTGTAAAGAGAATAATATTCTGCTTTGCCACGATATGGCTTATTCTGAAATCAATTTCGATAACTATAAAGTACCTTCTATATTTAACGTCAAAGGTGCTGAGGATATAGCTATAGAGTTCCACTCGTTCTCTAAAAGCTACAATATGACAGGCTGGCGTGCAGGATGGGTCTTAGGCTGGGCTCCAGCAATACAGGCTCTTTCCCAAGTTAAAACTAATATAGACTCTGGTATTTTTAAAGCTATCCAAAAAGCCTGCCTGACAGCGCTTGAGATAGAACAAAAAGTAATAGATCAGCGTAACTCTATTTATGATGCTCGTAGAAAGGCTATAGTAAAAGGCTTAAGATCTTTAGGCTGTGATATAGATGCACCTAAATCTTCGATGTTTGTCTGGGCACCTATACCTAACTCATTTAAATCTTCTGCTGATTTCTGCGAGAAACTTCTTGATGACTGTGGCATAGTGGTATCCCCAGGTAATGCTTTTGGAGAATATGGAGAAGGATATTTTAGAATAGCGATGACTACTGATGTGGAGAGAGTAGAATTAGCCTTTAGTCGCATGAAAGAAGCGGGAATTAAATGGCAGACAGTAGAAACCCTTTCTTAATCCCAGAAGAAAAGCTACCCCGTTTACCTGCTTGGCTCAGGAATTCTTTTCCTAAATATAGATTTGATTCGCTGATAGAAAAAATGCCTCTTGATGGTATGACCACCGTCTGTAAAGAGGCTCAATGTCCTAATCGTGGCGAATGCATATCTCGTGGCATAGTCACCGTAATGATTTTAGGCAGTGAATGTACTAGAGCTTGTACTTTCTGTGCAGTCGGCAGAGAAGCACCTAAGCCTGTAGATCCCTTAGAGCCAGAAAAAATGCTAGCAATGATAGAACACATGGGTGCTAAATACGTAGTTATTACCGCTCCTACTCGTGATGATCTTTTCGATGGAGGAGCAAGCCAATTCCGTAAAGTAGTAGAATACATTAAAAAACACAGAGCAGATGTAAAGCTAGAACTGCTTATTCCAGACTTTCAGAACCAAAACTTTGCTTTTGATGAGATCTTAAATGCTGCTCCAGAGATGATTTGCTTCGATATACAGACAGTAAAAGAACTATATAAATGGGTAAGACCAGGATTCTCTTACGCTAGAGCCTTAGAACTCTTTAGCTATTTTCATAAAGAAATCAAAAATTCAAACCTCAATATAGGCTTAAAAAGTGGAGTAATGCTTGGACTTGGTGAAAGAGAAGATGAAGTCATAGAACTGATGAAAGATTTATACTCAGTAGGTGTCAGATACATCACTTTAGGGCAGTATCTCAAACCAGCCAATATGCAATTACCAGTGGTCGAATATGTGAGTGAAGATAAATATGACTTTTACCAGAAAGCGGCTAGAGATTTAGGTTTCTGGGTACAAGCATCGCCACTGACCCGCAGTAGCTACATGGCAGATCATCTACATGAAATCAGTTCCTAATCCGATGTTCAGGGATTTTTCTTTATTAGATTTCGCTGAAAAATACCTAAGCGATTCAGAGCATATATTATTTTTTTATTTATGGCCGCAGATTGCTATCAGCCTAGGCTACAGACAGAGACATGGTTCTCAGCTTAGAGAAGAATCTAAAGCAGCAGGTCTAGCAGTAAGCATACGCCCTAGTGGTGGACGAGCAGTAATTCATGGCAGCGATATATGCTTCACTTTTATAAGCTCTCAATCTCACAAAGAGTTTGGTGGGAATTTAAAAGAATCTTATTCTAAAGTCTCTAATTATGTTTTAGACTTAATCAATAAATATTTAAGTGAAAATCTAAATTTAAATCTAAAAATCACTTTAAGTGAAGATTCTCGAACTAGCAGCGAATACACTCAAGAGCTACGCAAACTCAATCCTAGTACTAATTGCTTTGATTATTTAGTAAATGGAGAGGGCTGTATTTATCACCAATCTAAAAAGAATAAAGTATTTGGCTCTGCTCAAATGATGCATAAAAATTTCTTTATTCAGCAGGGCTCGCTTTTAGTAAATAGACTCAAAAACATTCCAGAATTAAGTTTCAGATCAGATACACTTTCACTTAGTGATATAATCCAAAGCAAGGAATTTGATTTAAACGATTTTTGTGATCAATTAAATTCTTTAAGCCTAAAGCCTATGAGAGGCGTATAACTGAACCAATAAGTTCAAGGCTGAGGAGGATGAATGAGACTCTGTTTTACTATCTGCACATACAATCGCATCTCTTTTCTAAAACTAGTCATAGAAGACTTCCTAAAAGAATTAGACATAGTTCTAAATCATTTAAAATCATCTAACCCTGCAAGGATAAAAGATGAAATAAATTACATAGAATTACTTTTAATCGATAACAATTCCACAGACGCTACCAAAGAATTCTATTTATCTCTAATCAATGAAATAGAGAACAGTAAAAGATTTCAGACTAATGATTCATTAAAAATTTCCTTTAAGTATATTTTCGAAGCGAATCAAGGTCTCTCTCACGCACGAAACGCAGCCATAAAGTACATAGAAGAAAGTAACACTGATGAGAACGAAAACACAGAAATTACAGTTCCACAGCAAGCCCATTATTTAATTTTTTTAGATGATGACATTCGTCTCTCTGATTATTTTTTAGTGAAACTATTTGATAGACTCTCATCTCAAGAAGAAAAAGAATTAATAGCTTCAGTAAGAATTATCCCAAACTGGCTAAAACCTGTTAACTACATTTCCTTCATACCTCCGCTAGCCTTAAGCCCCTCAGTATTTCCATCTCATGATTTTGGAGAAGAAACTAAAGAGTACCCTTTTATCTATGAAGGTCTCAAAGTCTCTAACCCTATCGGTGCAGTAATGATAGTAGAGCGAAATGTCTTTAAAAAATTAGGCATTTTCAATATAGAGCTAGGGGTCGGCTCATCGAATAAAGGCTTCGGGCTACACGAAGATACTGAATTTTTTCGCAAAGCGATTAGCTACAAAGGGAATCTTAAAATTTTTTATTGGGGAGATATTTCAGTCTCACACCCAGTTACAGAGGAAAGAGTAAGCCCTAAATATATAAATAGCTGGTATTTTAAATCTGGAAAAAGCCTTACCTGGCTAGCTTTAAAAAAACCAGAACTATTTCCACCAGAGCAAGCAGAAATGATAGGCTTTCCTCTATCATTAACTACTAAAAGTCCTAAATTCTTACTAAATATTCTAAAAATAAAAATTCTTTCTATCCCACTGTACATGATTTTAAAAGCCCTGAGCTTATTTATTTTATTTATTAGCAGCCAATTTAGTTTTAATCGCCACCTAAAAGTTTGGCTCAATGCCATGTTAATGAAATCTCTCGGAGAGATCTCGGCGATGCAATCACTCAGTGCTAAAATGACGAGTAATGAAGATCTCCCTGCTGATCCTTTGCTTACTAATAGCCACTAATTTAGCAGCCTCTGCGATACCTGCACACAGACTAGCTCGGGCTCCATACTTACAGAATGTCAGCAGCGATGGCTCCGTTTTCATTCACTTTAAAACTAAAACTCCCTGTAGAGCTGAAGTGCGTTATGGTAAAAGTTCTAGCGAAATTAATCAAAAATCAGTAGATAAAATTATCAGAACTAATCTATTAGTTAAACTTACAGCCTTAGATCCTAATAAAAGATATTACTACCAAATCTCAGAAG
>DAISHM010000029.1:0-8810 GCA_036822535.1 Candidatus Caenarcanales bacterium | reverse complement strand
ATCTAGAGATCTTGACTGAAAGTTTTGGTTTTAAAGAAAAAGTGCTTCTTAATATTAAAAATGATTTTGAGAAGCGTCTAAGTTTGATTTATAGATTTATAGAAACTCAGATACAGATTGATTTAGATCTGAGAGGAAAATTTAAGGAGCATATAGAAAAGAGATGGAACGGGTTATTCAGGCATATTGGGCAAAAATAGTAGCTAAGGTTAAAGCTAAAAGAAAAGCTAAGACCCTTACTCAGGGTAATCTGGCTGCGATAACAGGAATAAGCTTTCAGACTATTTCAAGATTCGAGCAGGCAGATGAGAATATTCAGCTCTCTACTGTGCTAGGGATCTGTGATAGCCTAGGTTTGCGCTTAGATATTCAAGAATCTTATTCTTTTCGTGTGATGATTTTTAAAATGCTAGTCGATGGCGTGAGGAAAGATCCATATTTTTTTGCTGGCTTGCTGCATAATGCAGATCCAGGGCATCCTGTATACGCGTGTGGTTCTCAGAATAAAAAATATCCTTTTCTGGGAGATGATAATGAGGATAAAAATCAGGTTTTTCAGTTTATGAAAAGCGTTTCGGACGATATCTTAGTTTATGATGAGCTGCTAGAGGTCTATCCATTAATACAGACTTGGCGGCAGTTGTGTGAATTGGTTTATAAAAGCTATGAAAAGAGGTTTAAATAAAGGGTTTGGAAGATTTAAAACTAAACATACTCAAACTTGATATCTCTAGTCTCTTCTACAGTCTCGAAAGCGACTTTAAATGCGTGCGAAATGCTCACTGGGATTTTAATTTTACCTGGGTACTTAAGATGTAAATTAGCGAAAACCTCATCACAGTAAGATGGAGCTAGAACTAGAACATCCGTAAAATCAAAACTCAAATAATCGAGTTCATCTGTATATTCAATAATTTCAGCAAGCCTGCTGTAAGCCAGATGACCCTCTTCACGTCCGTGAAGAAATTTACCGTATTTGATCATTTCGATTGTTTTAGGCATAACTTAACTTGAAAAGCACGTTGGCTCCGTAACTATACGGTAAATCAATTTCTAACTGCTTTACCTGATTTACTGATAAAACTTCACAAAAACAGTTACAAGATCTTATAAAAAGTTTACCTGCAAGTCCATTAAAAATATTTTTTTGTAAAAAATATAATCCGTTTCCACCCATTTTCTGTCCTTTATAATCTACTGGTCTTGAACTAGTGTTTGCTTGAACTGCTAATTGGATAGCTTCTGTCTCTGACTGAACTTCAGGGTATTTAAGCTTTAAGGTTTCTTTAAACCCAACTCCCAAATCAGCTACCGCTATAATAAAGTTTTTCTTTTTTGTGTCATTTATAAATAAAGAGGTGACTCTTTTGTAATACTTGGTAGGCCATCTACCTAAATTATGTGTAAATGCGTTATCAACTATTTCTAGAAAAGAACTAACCACTAAAGAAGTATTATCCTGAGACAGCTTTAGGTTTAAAAGTGAATTGAAAAGCTTTTCAGAGGATTAGATTATATTTAATCTCGACCATAAAATGGCACGCCCGACAAGATTCGAACTTGTGACCCATTGCTTAGAAGGCAATTGCTCTATCCAGCTGAGCTACGGGCGCATACTTCAAGTAAAAAAATATACCATAAATGAGCCTAGCGAAGGGTATAATTTATATTAAGGAATTTAATCTTATGAGTTCAGAAAAATCTTTAACTATAGTAAATTTAACTGAATCAGCGATTAAGCAAGCTTATAAACTTTTTAAGAAAGATCATGCAGATTCAGAGACTCAGGCTTTGAGATTTGCAGTTAAAGGTGGTGGCTGCTCAGGCTTAAGCTATGACCTAAAATTTGACGAAATTAATGAAAAAGATTTTAGGCAGTTTGCCTCTGTACCTGATGAGGATGCTGTTTTACCTGTAATTATAGACCCTAAAAGCGCTATTTACTTAAAAGGTATGGAAGTCCATTTCGATGATGGGCTTATGGGGAAAGGCTTTGTTTTTAGAAATCCTAATGCAAGTAATACTTGTGGCTGTGGTGAAAGTTTCTCTGTATTTTAAATATCCGCTCAAAGGAAGCATGGTGCCTCTCTAAACAGCAGTGCTAAAATCAGATCTATGACCCAAATTCTTAAGGTTTCTGGTGCTGATGCGAAGAGATTTATAAATTCACAGGCTAGTCTAAATTTAGATAAATACCCAGAGGGTTACTCAGCGTTTTTAAGTCCTAAAGCAGAACTTAGAGGTTTATGCTTTCTGAAATTAAATCTTGAAGATAATTCTATTCTTCTCTTTTGTAAAGATTCTGATTATGCAAATCGCTTAAAAATACATTTAGAAAAATTTATTATTCTAGAAGATGTTCAAATAGATTTAATTAGTGATAGTGCTGATTTGACAGAGTATATTAATTTAGTAGAATCACTTAACTTATCTAGTGATCTAATTTTAGAAGACTTCTCTGAAAGTGATAGTTTAATTAAATTAGATTTAATCGAAAAATATTTTCCTGCTGAAAAAGGCTGCTTTCCTGGACAGGAAGTGCTTTCTAAATTTATTAACATAGGGCTGAAAAAGCGAAAAGAGCGTGCAGTGAAGTATGTAGATGAGGCGAGAGATTTATTTACTCGTGCTGATAGCACTGTATTTCCCCAAGTAAAGGAGCTTATAGAAAAGGCGATTAAGGAAGACTCACGTAATGAAGATGCCTATGAGCTTTTAGGAGTGGTCTATGCACGTGAGAATAAATTTGACGCAGCTATCACTGCGATGAAGAAGTTAGAAGAGTTAAATCCAGACTCAGTAATGGCGAAGACGAATTTATCTATTTTTTATATGAAAATAGGTGATAAAGAAACTGCTGAAGATTATAAGGCAAAGGCTACTGTGGCTCAGTTTCAGGAAGCTTTAAAAAAATAAATGCTTGATGGTAGCTTGCTATAAATGCTAAATTTGTATGGGTTGGAAAGAAAAGAGTTTTTAAATTTATGAGTGAAAAAAAGAATGTCATAGTAAGGATAGCTGGTGCTGCTGGTGATGGTATCGCATCCACTGGCGAACTGTTCGGTAAGACCTGTTCTAGAATGGGTTTACACGTAATGGCCTATAATTCATACCAGTCAGCGATTAGAGGCGGACATGTATGGTTGCAGCTTAATGTTGGTGAAGCAAAGACTAGATGTCACGGTGAAAAGCCTGATGTAGCTTTACTTTTAAACAAGACTAGTCCAGAAGTTCATATTCCAGATATGAAGTCTGGTGGTATAGTTTTTTACGATCTTTCTAAGATTAAAGAAGATCTTTCTGTTATGAGAGATGACCTTCAGTATTATGGTTTAGATTTTAAAGAATTATGTGATTTCCCAGGAGTATCTCCAGTAATGGTAAACGTAATGTTGGCTGGTGCTTTAATTGAAGCCATCGGTTTAGATACTACTGTTAGTTTAGAGTTCTTTAAAGAGAAGTTCACTAAGAAAGGTGAAGAAGTCGTAGAAGTGAACCAGAAAGTATTTAATGCTGGTGTGAACTGGGCTAAGGCTAATGTGAAGTCTATGCCGACTATGAAAGGTGACGGCAAGAAGAGAATGTTCCTTACTGGTAATGATGCTCTAGGTATAGGGCTTATGGCTGGTGGCTTGAAGTCTTATGCAGCTTACCCTATGTCTCCAGCTACTGGTATTCTTCACTATTTATCGACTAAGGCGAAAGTGGGTAAAGTTATTGTTAAGCAGACTGAAGATGAATTAGCTGCGGCTAACTTCGCTATAGGAGCGGGACACGCAGGTGTAAGATCTGCGACTGCTACTTCTGGTGGAGGCTATTGCTTAATGGTAGAAGCTGTCGGTTTAGCTGGAATGCTAGAAGTGCCTGTAGTGCTTATTAACGTTCAGCGTGGTGGCCCATCTACTGGTATCCCTACTAAGCAAGAACAAGCTGATATTAAACTAGTTATGGGCGGTAATGGTGATTTCCCTAGAATAGTTATTGCTCCTAAAGATACTGAGGATGCTTTCTATCAGGCTGCTAGAGCTCTTAACTTAGCAGAGAAATATCAGTGTCCAGTAATCATACTTTCTGACTTATTCTTATCAGAGCATTATCAGACTGTAGATCCATTTGATTTTTCTAAAATTACCATTGAGCGTGGTAAATATATGAGATCTTTACCAGCGGATGCTGCTAGATATAAGAGATATGAAGTTACAGAAGACGGTATCTCTCCTAGATTGATTCCTGGTGCTGTAGGTGGTCATATGTACTGTTCTGGTTCAGATGAGCATGATGAGAATGGAGAATTAATTTCTGATATTCTAGCGGGCTTACCGAGAGCGATTGAAGTAAGAATGAAAATGCACCCTAAGAGAATGCGTAAAGAAGAGACTATGCTTAAGGAGAATGATATTAAGCTTCCAGAACTAGTTGGTCCTAAAGATGCGAAGCTTACTCTTTTAGGTTGGGGTTCTACTTTTGATTACATCGAAGAAGCTTGTGAGACTTTAAGAGCAGATGGTCTATCTGTGAATCATTTACACTTCACTGATCTTTATCCTATGGATAAACAGAAGCTTTTAGAAGTTTTCAATTCTTGTAATGAAATTGTAGCCGTAGAGAATAATATGTGTAATCAAATGAGCAAGCTTATTCTCTCTGAGACAGGTTTTGAGATCAAGAGATTTATTAATAGATTTGATGGCGAGCCATTTACTGGTGAGTATATCGTTAATGCAGTTAAAGAAAAGGAGTTAGCACATGCCTAGTATTTCAGAAAATCCAGTTACAGTAGCAGATTATAAAGGTGAAGTTCACCCAGATTGGTGTCCAGGCTGTGGAGACTTCGGTGTTCTTAACGTATTACAGAGAGCTTTGGCTGAGTTAGGTATAGCTCCTAGTCAGGTTATGATAGTTTCTGGTATTGGTTGTTCATCTAACCTGCCAGGTTTTATTAATACTTACGGCTTGCACACTTTACATGGTAGATCTTTACCTATCGCTCAGGGCTTCAAACTCGCTAACCATGCGATGAATGTAATAGCTTGTGGCGGTGATGGTGATGGCTATGGTATCGGTGTGGGTCACTTCGTGCACGCGATGAGACGTAATATAGATATGACTTACGTAGTAATGAATAATTCTATTTATGGTCTTACTACTGGTCAAACCTCGCCTACTAGTGGTCTTAACATGAAGACTAAGTCTACTCCATTCGGTAATCCAGAGATGCCGATTAATCCTATCGCTTTAGCTCTAGCTTCAGGCTGTAGCTTTGTCGCTAGAGGTTTTTCTGGTAATCCTAAGCAGCTAGTCGAAATCTATAAGGCAGCGATTCAGCATAAAGGTTTCGCTTATGTAGATACTTTCAGTCCTTGTGTTACTTTTAATAAAGTTAATACGGCTCAGTTCTATCGTGATAACACTTATGATATAGATGCAGAGAACCACGATAAAACTAGTATGTCTATGGCTTTAGAGAGAGCTATGGAGACTGATAGAATCGGTACTGGTATATTCTATGTTAAAGAGCGTCCTCAATATGAGGAAAACGAAAAAGAAGTTTTAGAGAAGCCTTTAGTAGACCATGAATTAGGTCTGTCTAAAGATGTTCAGCATAAACTTATAGAGCAGTTTATCTAAGCTTTAATTTCTGATATTTATTTAAAAGGGGCTCCCTGATAGGGTTTAGCCCCTTTTATTTTTTTGAAGCTTTTTTAACGGTTTCTTGATAGTCGTTTATTGAAATTTAACTGTTTAAATAAAAACAAAGATTCGTTTTGGGGCTTGCCTGAGATTGTTTCTCTGGCTTATCTCTCATTTTCAATACGAATTTTAAGATCTGGGGTTTCCTCATAGTTTTTTTATTATCACCCGATTTTTTGTAAAAGAAGTGAGGTAAGACCCTTTTCTTAGATTTTTTGCTCTGCCTAAGATTTATAATCCTTTATTAATGAGCCTTTCTTATTTTTTTATCTTTATGAATCTTTAAATTGAGCCAAAATCTCTAGAGAATAGATTAAATCTTAATAATAACTTCGATATTCTAAATGTTTTAAGATTTATTGAGTAGGATAACTAAATAAGCTTTTTTTATTAAATACGAGATCTTTGCAGAATTTGGGATTCTGTGAGTTTTTTTATTTAAATAGCTTTAATCGGGGAGCATATATGAATAACACATTTACTAAAATTAGTGCAGGAGCAGCGACTCTATTAGCTCCATTGGCAGTTAATACGGCTACTGCTAATGCTGCTAGCTTAAAAATTAATGAGCCATCGCCGACTATTCCTCGTCAGGAAATAATACAGGCAAGAAATGAAGCAGGACGCAGTTTAGCAGAGATATTTAAGCCATCGCCTACTGTACCACCTGAGTCATCATCTTCAGATCAAATTACTAGATCTAAATCGACTCCAGTTTTATTAGCACAGCAGTCTGTGGCACAGAAAGAGCCGCAAAAGACGGAAAGGAATCCTGAGGATAGAAGCTTTATTGAAACCGGAAGTCGTGAGTTTGGAGAAGCTATACAGCGATCACAGCAAAGGATGGATAATATAGACTTTAATGGTGGTGCAAATACAGAGGAACTAATGCGACGTATACAACAGCAACAGCCAAAAACTAAATAAGTTTTTATTTGTTTGGTTAAAATAAATTAATTTATAATCGGATAAGCTCAAATAAATCCAATTTACCTAATTTAGGGTTTTAATTTCTTATTATTATCTTAACTCTCTTGGCTACTATTTAGAATATTATGGGGCTGGGGGAAAATAGTCTTACTAATAGTTTGCCGCGTCTTGGTTTCAATCCAAGTTCCGTGCTTGCTCTTCCTGAGCTGAATAGTACTTCAGTTTCGGATCCAGCTGCACTTTTAAAGGATTTGAATGTTGATTATGAAGAGTTACTGAAATTAGAGAAGGAAGGTCGAATAAAGCTTACAGATAAACAAAAAGACGGATTAGCTGAGATATCTGAGCGTATAAATGCGTATAATTCGGCAGCTGATTTAAGCTCGCTTTCAGATCTTATTCAGGCGGATCAAGCTTTTACAAAAGGCTTAGTTCAGCATTTTCAAAAAGAAATCACTGAACAAAAAGATATTTTTCAAGCTGCTACTGGTCTTCATGAACCAGAAGTCGTTAGTGCTCTTAAGGAATGGCGAGATGGAGGAGCAAGCTTAGAAAATATTCAGGAGACAATAGAGTTAGATCGAGAAAAAACCTTAACTTTAGCAGAAACCAATCCAGACTTAGCTATAGAGCGTACCAGAATAATGAAATCTAATCTGAAGGGTTTAGATACAGTGCTGTCAGATATAAAGCCAGAGATTATTTCAGAGAGTTCTAATAGCACAGAGAAAAAACTCCAAAATATTTTAGAAAAAACCCTCACAGAACACCGAGCAGAGTTAAAAGAATTAAATCAAATCTCAGAATCGGAGCTTAGCCCGGAGCAGCGTGAGAAGTACCGTGAGCGTAAAAGGGATTTGGAAGCAGCGATTCAGCGTTATGAAGAAATTATGAAAGAAGAGGGCTGGGAAAAGAGAGTCTATGACTCTTTAACAGAGGAAGAGAAAAAGAAATTAGAGGCTAACCCAGACTCTGATGAGGCTGCACAGATCGTGAATAGAGCGGTGGCAGACTATGATGAGACTGGCAAAATAATGCGTGGTTTCTATGCTTTATCTGATGATCGATTCACGAAATTATTAGGATCTAATAAACAAGAATTTTATAATCAATATCAGTCAAAGTATTCTCTTGACAGCGTTTTACGCAAGGATATGCTTAGAGATCTAAGGGCTGGTACTTATAGTGATGCTAGTTATTATTATGCTGAGCGGGTCTCTGATGCTGAAAATCCTAATGAGGCAAATGCTTTGAGTGGAGAGAATCTTCAGACACGCTTATCCAATTTAATTGCAGATTTAGAAAGTCACGGCGAAATTAGATCCGCTGAACAAAACCAAGCTAGTAGAGAAATAGCAGCAAAACTAGGTCTAGAAGAAGATCACCCTATAGTGCAGGCTTTGATTAATGGTGATTATGTAAGAGCTCAAGAATTAGCTGATGGTACTAGTATTGCTGCTAGTATCAGTAATGAAGATGATAATTTACTTGCTTGGACTGAGACTCTAAGTAGCTTTGAGCTTAAAGATCATAGATCGTTTAATGAGTTTTTAGGCTTAAGCTTTGCTTAAGCGGCACATAGTGTTTCTGCTAACTTACGATTCACTTCTTTTTTCTCGGTAAGTGGAATGGTTTTTATAAATGAATTTGCAGAGTCATTAGGGTTAGGAGACAGCTGACTCGTTTGAGTTTCTGCTTGTTTATCTTTATAAGCATTGTGAACTGAACTCACCAATGCCAAGCTGACTGCGATTGGCGCAAGGAAAGTAGTAACCATAATATCTCCCTAGAATAAGTCTAAGACTTAAGAACCTTTATCTAACAATATTCATTCTAAATTATTCTTATAAACTGTGTGATTATTTAGGTTTAATGCGATTTTTTCCTTATCATGACTCTATTTAAAGTAAATTAACTTCAATGAAAACCCTGAAGTGCTTTCCCTGAAAGGTTTTTGCTTCGATTATTCTTGGCGTGGGGTCGCGAGGGTCTTGCCCAAAACTAGGAGAGACTTTTAAGCTTAATGAACCAAAAGATAGATTGAAGGAGTTTTGAAACCTTCTCTGGTATTGATTTTCATTTGATGATTTTTCTTGGGCTGAAATGGAAATTTTCTAAAAAATTCGAGGAAAATATGGGCAAGACCCCTAAGTAATTTCTTAAAGGATTATCATAAAACTTCACTGTTT
>DAISHM010000028.1:0-8860 GCA_036822535.1 Candidatus Caenarcanales bacterium | reverse complement strand
AGTCAATTTCAAGTTCCAGTTGAAAAAGCTGGATCTCAATTTCGTGCTATTGCTGGAGTATAGGATGCGGCATCAGAATATTATGCAAGAGAACAAGCAATAAAAGATAAAACTGAAGCAACTAAAAATTATTTAGAATTAGATATAGAATTAGATAATTCATCACAGTTACTTTTAAAAGAGGCTGTTATATAATTAGATTTATCTTCACGAGTTCAAACTAAAATAATTAGAATCGCTCGCACTATTGCTAATCTTGAAGCTTGTATAAAAATTAATGATGAGCATTTAGCTGAAGCGTTGCAGTATAGGCAGATTGATTAGAACAGTGTCAAAGCTTTAAACTTGTTTGTTCAGCGATACCCCCCTTATAATATAAGCTATGTCTAATAATACTAATGAAGATACTAAGCTCTGGGGAGCGAGGTTTAAGCAGAAGTCTGCTGAGATTTTAGAATCTTTCAATGCTAGTATAGGATTTGATTATAAGCTTTATGAAGAAGATATTCAGGGTAGTATCGCTCATGTGAAAATGCTTTCACGTCAGGGAATTATTCCAGAAGCTGATGCTTTGCAGATAGAAATGGCTTTAAAGCAAATTAAATCTGAAATCAGTTTAAATCCAGTATCTTGGATGGAGGCGAGATTCGCTGATGAAGATATACACATGGCAGTAGAGCGCAGACTTACTGAAATGATTGGCGAACCAGCTAGAAAATTACATACTGCAAGAAGCCGTAATGATCAGGTGATTACAGATTTACGCTTATGGCTGAAAAAACAGGTATTAGAATTGAATGATCTTCTGAAATCCTTACGTAGAGCTTTTCTTAGTCGTGCTGAACAGGATATAGATTGCCTTTTACCTGGTTATACTCATTTACAGCAGGCTCAAGCTATTTCTCTAGGGCATTTTTGGTTAGCTCATGAGGCACGTTTCTCACGTAATGTAGAAAGATTAAGTGATGTATTTAGACGTATAGATGTAAATCCGCTGGGTGCTGGGGCTTTAGCGGGTTCGACTTTTAATATAGATAGGCATTTTACTTCAGCTGAATTAGGCTTCATGAAAACTGCTCAAAATAGTTTAGATGCTGTCTCTGACAGGGATTTTGTTTTGGAGTATGAGTTCGTTTTATCTATGATTATGTTAAATCTTAGTCAGTTTGCAGAAGAGATGATACTTTGGAATAGCCAAGAGTTTTCTTTTATTGAAATAGCTGATGCGTTTGCGACAGGAAGTAGTATGATGCCTCAGAAAAAAAATCCAGATATCCCAGAATTACTTAGAGGGAAGGCGGGGAGAGTGATAGGGGTGATGCAGGGATTAATGCTCACATTAAAAGCTCTGCCACTTACTTATAATAAGGATCTTCAAGAAGATAAAGAGATGCTTTTTATGGCTAACGATACAGTAAAAAACTGCCTTACTATTACTATTAGTTTTTTAGATAATATAAAGCCTAATCACGACAGGAAGAGAGACGCTTTAGAAAAGAGTTTCGTGAATGCGACTGATGCTGCTGAATATTTGGTAAAGAAGGGAATCTCGTTTAGAGAGGCTTATACTGTTATCGGTAAGGCGGTAGCTTATGCGATAGATAACGCTAAATTTCTGCATGATTTCACTATAGAAGAATGGAATAAATTTCATGTAGCTTTTACAGAGGATATTTTAGAGGTTTTAAAAATGGAAAACTGTGTAGATGCTAGAAATGTCTATGGTGGTACTGCTCGAAATCAGATCAGGGAAAGAATAGCAGAATTAGCTCTTATACTTAACTAAGGAGATAAGTTCAATATCCTCAGCGGCTAATTTCTCTTTAGCGTTTAAGAACTCTAGTTCTATAAGGCTAAGAAATTTTACTTTTTTAGCACCCAGCTTTTTTGCAAGCCTCGCTGTAGCTAAGGCTGTGCCACCAGTAGCCAGTAAATCATCGACTATTAGTACCGTCTCGTCTTTCTTATGTTTAAAGGCATCTAAATGAATCTCTAGGCTATCTTCACCATATTCCAGTGCATAAGTCTCTTTCAGAGTGTCAGCTGGTAATTTATTAGGCTTTCTGACTGGAATGAAAGGGAGATTTAATCTTAAAGCTAAAGGAGTAGCGAAAATAAAACCACGAGATTCTATGCCGATGATATGGTCGATGCCTAGCTCTGAGACCTGTTTTACGAAATATTCGATAATTTCATTAAATAACTCTGGGTCTTGAAGCGCTGTAGTAATGTCTTTAAAATTGATTCCAGTCTTAGGAAAGTCTGCTACTTCTCTAATACTCTTTTTTACTTTATCTTCTAGACATAGTGTACTCATTTGTTTGATTTTAGCAGAATATATTTGTTACTCTTCCGTGAATTTGTTTATCACCAAATCAGCTAACTCATCATCGCGGCAGACTATAAAGAAGTCTATAACACCGTTTCCAGAGTAACCTCTAGCTCTAAAGCCAGCTCCAGTTCTTTCTACTAGACGAATATGACCTGGGCTGTATCTATGACGAGCACATTCTGAAATACCTAAGATTACCTTTAGTCCCAGCTTGTTTTCTAGCCAATTAATATTTTTCTTTAATTCCCGCGGAACAGTTTTGTGTTTACCCCGTGCCATATCTTCTATATCCAAAGACCATTTTCTAGAATGATATTAGCTTTTAATGGGTTCTACTGCTGCCTTAATTTTACTAATGATATCCTTCTCCGCAAGCAGCTTAGCGTGTTTAGCTGCATTCTTAATGGCTTCAGCATTAGAACTACCATGAGAAATTATCGAAATATGATTTAAGCCTCCGAGAAGGGCACCACCATAAGAAGATGGATCAAACTTTTCTTTAATTTTATCGAAGGAACCTTGAGTCTTTAATATCAAACCCGCTAGACGAGTGATTAAAGAAGAATTAAATTCTGATTTGAAACTATCAGCCATCATCTTTAAGCCACCTTCTAAGGCTTTTAGATGAATATTGCCTGTAAAACCATCTGCTATAGCGACATCACAAATATCTTTTATAATATAGTTTCCTTCCACATTCCCAAAGAAATTTATACTTTTATCTGCACTTAATATATCGAAGACCTCTTTATATAAATCAGTTCCCTTGCCTGGTTCTTCACCAATATTTAAAAGCCCTACCTTAGGAGACTCTTTACTAAACAGTGCTGAAGCTAAAAAGGAACCTAAGCGTGCCATTTGATGCATTTGCTCTGCTGTCGCACCTATATTAGAACCAGCGTCTAGTAATAACATCTTACCTTTAAGGGTAGGAATTAAGGTACAAATGCAGGGTCTATCAAAACCATCTATTCTTTTAAATTCAAATAAAGAAGCTGCTGTCGCAGCACCAGTATTTCCAGCTGAAATAACTGCTGAAGCTTTTCCTTCACTTACTAAACGATTAGCTATGACTAGACTACTGTCTTTATGCTGCCTGATTGATCTAGCAGGATTGCTATCTCCCATCTCAATTACTGAGTGAGATGGAATAATCTCAAAATTATCATTCTCAAAATCAGCTGAATTTTCTTTTAGAATCTCGGTAACAGTTTTTTTATCTCCGACTATTAGAGCTTTAATCCCTAATTCCCTTGCGGCAAGTAGAGCACCTTTTACTATTTCTTTTGGAGCGTTATCACCGCCCATAGCATCAAAGCTAATATTTATCATGGTTATAAGTTCTCGTCTTCCATGCTAACTAAATCATCGATTGGATCTAAATCCTCTCCTAGACTAGCAGCTTCTCCCAAAAGATTTAAGTTATCTTCACCGATTTCAGATTCTTCTATTTCTACGATCTTATTAACTGAGACTACTGAGTCATTGGCGTCCATGTTTTGCACTCTCACGCCTGTAGCCATTCTGCCTTGCTGTGAAATATCCTCAGCGACTTGCCTCACTATGACCCCATTAGAAGTAGCTATCATAAATTCCTGCTTACTTTCTATATTAGTCAGACAAGACATTTTACTAGATGGGGATTTGAATTTAATGGCGATTAGACCGAGACCACCTCTGCCCTGCACTCTAAATTCACTGACCTTCACTCTTTTGCCATATCCATCATTCGTGATGATTAATAGATCAATATTCTCATTATCAGAAGGGATGACATCGAAGCCGACTAGATAGTCTCCCTCACGCATACTGATAGCCTTTACGCCACGAGCCATTCTACCCATAGCTCTGACTTCATCTTCATCGTAGCGGATTACCATACCATCAGCAGTGCCTAAAACTAAAGTCTTAGTACCATCTGTGACTTTAACCCAATTTAAAGAATCATTATCATCTAAATTTAAGGCTACTATACCAGACTTTCTCACAGACTCGAACTCAGATAAAGTGGTTTTCTTAATTACTCCCTGAGAGGTTAGCATAGTGAGATAATGACCTTCATCAAATAGTTTAATCGGCAGGACTGCTGTTATAGACTCATCTGGCTTTACAGCAATTAAATTAACTAAGGCTTGACCCTTATGCTGACGGCTACCTTCTACTATATCGAATACTTTAGCACTGTATACTAATCCCTTATTAGTAAAGAAAAGAAGTGTATCGTGCATAGACGCTGAGAAGAAGTCCTGTAAATCATCCTCGTCTCTAGTCTTTATGCCACCTTTGCCTTTAGTTGCACGACGCTGTCTTTCAAAGGTTTGTAATGGAATGCGTTTAATATAGCCCTGTCTAGTTAAGAAGACTACCATTCGTTCATTTGCGATTAGGTCTTCCATATTGAGTTCGCCTTGCTCTGCGGTAATCTTAGTCTTACGCTCGTCACCGTATTTCTCAATCAGTTCACGGGACTGCTTTTTAACTTCTTCTAAAATCAAATCACGCCTAGAGAGTAGATTCCTAAGCTCTGCGATTAATCTAGTTAATTCTTCATGTTCATTTTCTATTTTCTCTTGCTCTAAGCCAGTTAAGCGTCTTAGCTGCATTTCTAAAATAGCGTTAGCCTGCTCTAGACTAAGCTCGAATTTTTCCATTAAACCAGATCTAGCAGCCTCTGTAGATTCAGATTCCTTAATTAAGCTAATAACAGCATCTATATTAGCTAAGGCCTTTAATAAACCTAAAAGAATATGATCTCTAGCTAAAGCTTTATCTAAGTCAAATTGAGCTTTTCTGGTAATAACTTCTACCCTAAATTCAATAAATTCTCTAAGGATAGGAAGTAAGCCTAGTTGCTTAGGTTTACCTTTTACTAGGGCTACTATATTTACTGGGAAATTTTGCTGTAGCGGAGTGAATTTCAGTAAATTATTAGCGATGACATTAGCGTTAGCATCTTTTTTTAATTTAATAACTATTCTAGTACCCTGTCTACCAGTTTCATCGTTCGCATCTGCAATCCCAGAAAGCTTTTCTAGTTTTACTAATTCTGCTACTTTACTTACAAACGCTTCTGCACCGACTAAGTAAGGTAATTCTGTAATTACTATGGATTGACGGCCTTTACCATTATCTTCGATAACGTAAGTGCCTTTCTGCGTTACAGAGCCTCTACCTGTCTCGAAATATTCTTTAATTCCTTGGCGGCCTACTATAGTACAGCCAGAAGGAAAATCTGGTCCTTTAATAATTTTAGAAAGCTCTTCTATACTCATTCCTGGATTATCAATTAAAGCAATAATCCCTTCCATGACTTCTTTAAGGTTATGTGGCGGTATATTAGTCGCCATACCGACTGCGATACCAGTACCACCATTTAATAATAAATTAGGTATTTTAGAAGGTAATACTTCTGGCTCTTTTAATGAACCATCAAAATTATCTACAAAATCTACAGTCTCTGATTCTATGTCTGAGAGAGCTTCTACTGATATTTTCTGTAATTTAGCCTCTGTATAACGCATTGCGGCTGGCCCGTCATCTAAGCTACCGAAGTTACCATGCCCATCAATAAGCATGTATCTAGAACTAAATGGCTGAGCCATTCTTACTAAAGAGTCGTAGACAGCAGTATCACCATGCGGATGATATTTACCTAAAACTTCACCTACTATACGAGCACATTTTTTAAAAGGTTTGTCTGGATACATATTCATGTCATGCATCGCATATAAAATTCTTCTGTGGACAGGTTTCAAGCCATCTCTCACATCGGGTATCGCTCTAGAGACTATGACCGACATCGCATAAGAGATGAAGCTAGTGGTCATTTCATCCTGAACGTTAATATCTATGGTCTTTCCACCGTTACGAAAGGATTCTTCTGCTGCGCCTGAACTTGTCATAAATTAAATCTGATTAGAATTTGATTATACTATTGATTGAACTGATTATGAAATAAAATAGAGAGACTTAAGTATCGCTTTTTTATTTAGTTGCTCGATTTTTAATAAGTAGATTCTTATGAATTTACAGCTTCTTTAAACTGTTTTCCTGGAGAGAAACCTGGTACATCACACGCAGGGATCTTGATCTTTTGACCATTCTGAGGGTTTCTTCCTTCTCTTTCTTTTCTGTGACGTTTTTCAAATGTACCGAAGCCAGTGAGAGTTACTTTCTCTCCAGACTTTACGTTCTCTTTTACTACTTCAATGAAAGAAGCAAGCATAGTATCAACTTGCTTTTGAGTCATTTGAGTATCTTCAGCGATTTTTGCAACCAATTCAGCTCTATTCATCTAATTTATCTCCTTGATTAGTGCTTCTAAACTAACTATCCTGTGATTATAAAACCAAAAACTCAATTAGTACAAGAAGATTTTTGTAGAAATGTGAAAAATGCTAGAATTTTAAGCTAGTGGCGTAAGGAAGGAAGCCATGGATAACTCGTCATCACCTTTATACTCTATAAATAATACGAACTTTTCTAATCGAATAAGAGACCCGAGATTAAAGCCTCATATCTCTGCTCGTGACTTTTTAAACGACTCTGGGCGCATAGTTAGGAGCGAAAGGTTTCTACACATGGTAGATGATTATTCACGTCGTTTAGAAGAATACGGTACCCGTTTGCAGGTATCTACGGCGACCATATCTAATGCTTTAGGAGATATTTTAAGGGCTTACCCGAATCATAGCTTTACCTATGATGAACTGTTTAATTATCTTTTAGAGGCTGTTAATAGCAAAAATCTTTTAAATAAACCTTTAGATGATAATTATCTGAGAACTACAGAGAAGACTCTTAATCGTTTTGATGAATATGCACATGCCCCACGGCATAGAGATTTCTCTGAAGAGATTAATTTAGTTTCAGCAGCTAAGCCTAATTCAGATCTTTTCACGCATGAAAAGCCTCGTTTTACTGGTGATCATTCACGTATGCACCTTTTATCGAAAAATGTTTTATCTAATAAAGATTTTGCTTCTTGGCTCTTAGCCAGTCCCCCAGCATTAGCTAGTATGATGACTAAGCGTGATTATACTAATATGCTCTCTGCGATGATGAATAAAAATATTTTAGATAGCTCATCTCCTTTGTTTTTAGCTCAGGTAGGCTCTTTAGTCGCCCAGTTATTAAAATTAAAACAAGGAAAGCAGAAAACTACTGTAGAAATAGATGAAGAAGAAAAATTAGATGAGATCAGTAAAGAAGAGCAGCTTAGTTCTGCTGAGCATCATCACAGTATAGTGGATAGTGTAAAAGATGTGATTAATACTATTCCGATAAAATCTGTGAAAGATTTTCTTCTAGAGGCTGAAAGGTTTGTCGAAGAAGAAATAGCACTTTTTTATTCTATTCAAAAGAGTATAGAGAAAGAGTTTCTCAATCAAGTCAAAAAGAAAGTTAATAAGAAATAATGTCAGATTTTAAAACTCCGCTTAGTGAATATCTAAGCAACCTTTTTAAATATGAGGATGATTTTCTGACTGATTTAATCGAGCAGCAGAGGCTAGCTGGCGGGCCGATGATGAATATAGGAGCCGATCAAGCAAAATTAATTGAGATCTTAATTAATGTACATAAGCCTTTAAGAGTTTTAGAGATAGGTTCTTACTTTGGCTATAGTGGAATCTGGATGGCTAGAGCGCTCAAATATAATTATGATAAGGCTTTCTATAAAGAAGGTGAAAAACCGTTATTAACCTGCGTCGAAAAATCTTCTAAGCAAATAGACATTATAAGAAGTAATTTTCGAAAAGCTGATCTGGAGTGTTTTTTAGAGCTTATTGAGTCTGCTGGTATAGATTATATGAAAAAATTATCTCCAAATAGTTTTGATTTAATTTTTATTGATGCTGATAAAAATAATTATCCTGAATACTTAAAGCTCGCAGAGGGCTTATTGAAGCAGGGGGCATTATTATTAGTCGATAATGTACTTGGTTTGCACGCCCATGAAGTTTTAGATTTAGAGAATAAAGATTTAAGAATAGAAGCTATTCGTCAATTTAATCGAGACCTAGCCGAATCTAAGTGCTTGAAAGCTACTATAATAGGTATACAGGCTGGTTTAGCTATAGCTTTGAAAATGTGAGCTTGGACTGATTTTAATAAATATGTTTTAAAACTCGTTTAGATACTGATTAATTCAGCTTTTTTAATATCTTCTTGAATGGCGTTAATAAGAGCATCTTTAGATGGAAATCTTTGTTCGTCTCTGATCTTATCAATAAATTCTAGCTCTAATTCTCTATCATATAAATCAGCAGAGTATTCTAGAATATGAGCTTCTATGCTACTCATTAAATTCTCTCCGAAACTTGGTCGCACTCCGATATTTACTAGTGCCTTTAAGCTAGATTTTGGTTTTGCTGCATTATTTCTTTGAAGCAAATTTACTCTACATAAATAAACTCCAGCGGCAGGTCTTACTAATTCATCTGAAACTTTAAGATTAGCTGTAGGGAAACCTAATTCACGACCACGTTTTTCACCATGTGTGACTAAACCTTTTAGCTTAAATTCTCG
>DAISHM010000027.1:0-9078 GCA_036822535.1 Candidatus Caenarcanales bacterium | reverse complement strand
AAATTTTTTCTTCTTCTCGTTAAACATATTTTATCCTTCTTATATAACAATATTTTCTTAGGCACTTAAAACAAACCAGAGCAAATCCAGAGAATAAATTCAAGAAAAGCTACGGCTCATAAAAAGAGCCTAGAATATATAATAGCTTAAAAATAGCCTATAAGGCAGATAAAAAAATCCACTGAAGCAAATAATCTAAAGCCTCAGTGGATTTTAAGATAAATAAACTTAGCAAAGTTAATTACTTACGTAAGCCAAGCTCAGCAATTAACTCACGGTATCTCTGTACATCGTTTCTCTCGATATACGATAAAAGTCTCTTTCTTCTACCAACTAATTTTAGAAGTCCTCTCTTACTAGAATAATCTTTTCTATTACTTTTCAAATGCTCAGTAAGCTGAGATATTCTCGCAGTAAGTAAAGCCACCTGTACAGCATCTCTACCTGTGTCAGAAGCAGTCTGACCATATTTAGTTACGATATTTTTCTTTTCTTCTTTAGTCGGCATTTTATAAAAGTATCCCTGTCTTTAAAACAGACAAACTAATATGATAGCATACAGGCTAAAATGAATGTTAAGATTTAATATAAGCTTTGCAGGAACTAAATATAAATTTACAGGAATTGCTCACTAAGTACGGCGGTGCCGTGCCTAGATATACTAGCTATCCGACAGCACCAGAATGGCGCATGGCCTATGACGCTAAAGAATTTGAGACTGCCATTATTAAATCAAATCAAACAGGAAAAGATTACTCGCTGTACTTACATCTACCTTTCTGTGAAAGCCAGTGTTACTACTGTGCCTGTAACGTAATTATTAGTAAAAAACACGAAATCGCTAAGTCTTATATAGAGAGGCTTAAAGAAGAAATCGAATACAACGGTAATCAAATAAATAAAGAGAGGCATGTAATTTAAATGGCCCGGGGTTGGGGGGACACCGACATTTTTAACTCCAGAAGAGATAGAAGAAATATATCAGCATATAAGTAAATATTTCAATCTACTAAAACCCTCTGATGAAAAGGACTATAATCACGAATACTCTATAGAAATAGACCCAAGGGTCACTAGTAAAGAGCATTTATCTATGCTATTCAAACTAGGTTTTAATCGCCTTAGCATGGGCATACAGGATTTCAATCCAGAGACTCAGGAAAACATTAATCGTATACAGAGCTATGAATCAGTCTCTGAGATTATGAATGTCGCAAGGGAAATAGGCTTTCGCAGTATAAACTTTGATTTAATTTATGGTTTGCCTTTACAGAGCGAAGAATCTTTTAAAAAAACTATAGATCAAGTAATTAAATTAGCTCCAGATCGAATCGCGATGTTTAATTACGCTCATATACCTGAATTTTTCCCATTTCAGAAAAAATACATTAAGGAAGATACTTTACCTAATTCAGAAACTAAATTACGAATTTTTGATTTAGCAATAAAAGCCTTTACCCAAGCAAATTATGATTTTATTGGTTTAGATCATTTCGCACGCCCAGAAGACGAACTGAGTAAAGCACATAAACATAAAAAACTATATAGATATTTCCAAGGATACACTACCCAAGATGGTTGTGACTTATTTGGCTTAGGACTTACTGCGATATCCTCAGTACAAGGAGTTTATAAGCAGAATAAAAAGAAATTAAGTGAATACTATGATTTAGAAAACCCTTTTAATGCCGAGAAATTTTTTATTTCTAACGATGATGATTTAAAGAGAAAAGAAATTATTAAGGAATTCATGTGCCATGCGTACACTGAGCATCCACTAAATAGCTACCAAGAAGAATATGAGTCTCTGAAAGAGTTTGAAGAAGACGGGTTAATTGAATTAGGTTTTAAAGATAGCAGTAGAGAAATCTTTACCCTGAAAGTTACCGATATGGGACGCTTACTTGTAAGAAATATAGCTAGCTGCTTTGATCATTACCTCAGACAGAAAGGTGCTCATAGAGTGTTTTCTAAGGCCTTATAGCGAACCCCACTTCAAAACAAAACTTAATTTTCTCAAGCCTCGTAATTGACCATATTTATAACACGTGAAGAATAATTACCCGCTAAATAGGTCCAAATCCAATCAAAAAGCACCACTGCTCTATTTCTAAAGCCAATTAAAAGTAATAAATGTACTAAGCCCCAAAGTATCCACGCCGGCAAACCTTGAAGGTGGACTAGAGGTAATTCAGCTACCGCAGCACGCTTACCGATAATCGCCATAATGCCGTAATCCTTATATTCAAAAGGTTTTATAGCTCTTCTATCTTCACCATTAACGATTTTCCTTAAAGCTCTGCCAAGATAAATCCCCTGCTGCTTCGCTACAGAACCAAGTCCAGGTAAAGGTCTGTCGTTTTGCATAAATTCAGCAGTATCTCCCACCACAAAAACCCTATCATCATCTACTAAGTTTAAATATTCATTTACTGACACTTTATTTCCACGAGCAGGCTTAGCTAAACCTAGTAGCTTAGCGGCTCCCACACCTAGAACACCAGCTGCCCAAATTATAGTATTAGTATAAATCTCTCCTTGAGACGTTTTTATATAATTTTTCTGTATATCTTCTACAGTAGTATTTAGTTTAACCTGTATACCTAGCTTATGCATAGCTTGGACAGAGTAATCTGAAAGATAAGTAGAAAAAGCTGCAAGTGGTCTTTCCGCAGTCTCAATTAAATTTACTTTAATATCTTTAAACTTAATCTGCGACTCTTCTTGTGTGAATTTTTTTGCTATTTCAGAAATAATACCAGCCATCTCTACACCAGTGGGGCCTGCTCCAACTATGGCGAAATTCAGCATTCTTTCTCTTTCAGTAGCATCCTTAGTAGTAAGAGCTTTCTCAAACTGTGTCTGTATATGGTTTTTAAGCTTCAATGCCCCAGCTAAAGTTTTAAGCGTAAAAACATGCTTAGCCCACTCATCACGACCAAAGAAATTATAAGTACTACCAGTACCAATAACTAAATAATCATAGAAATATTCATTATCCTGAGTAATAACTTTCTGGGCAGACCTATCTACGCTAAGAACCTCTTCCATCCTGACTTTAACATTTTTATTATCAGCAAAAACTAATCTTAAAGGGATAGCTACATTCTCTGGTGATAATATTCCAGCTGCTACTTGATATAACAGTGGCTGAAATAAATGATGATTCTGTTTATCAATTAATAAAACATCGACATTATAATTAGCTAGCTTCCTTGCAGTAAAAATCCCTGCGAAGCCACCACCAATAATAATAATTTTTTTTCTTTGCCCCATTTTTTCTATCTACTCCCTGATAGTATACTCAATTGTTGAGGGAAAAATGAAAACTCTAAAGAAATCTTTACTTGTTCTATTTATTTCAGCGTTTCTCTGTGAGCTGATGCTAGGCGGTACTTTACTTGCTGCGAAGGAAAAATCTAAAGATAAGAACCCTGAGCTTATAAATGGAGAAACTCTAGAAATAAATCCTAAACTAAGTTCTATTCGCTGGTATGGCAGTGGGCTTAACCTAGAACAGACTGGGTCTATACGAGTAAAAAAAGGGAAAGTACAAGTCTCTAAGCAAGGGGAACTGCTCGCTGCTGAAATCATTATAGATATGAACAGTATTAGTAATGATAATTTAAGCGGAGAATTACAAGCTAAAATCGTAGAACACCTGAAAAGTGCAGATTTTTTTGAGGTAAAGAAATTTCCTGAAGCTTATTTTAAATCTAGTTCCGTCACCAAAATTAGTGACAAAAAATATCAGCTAAATGGCCAGCTAGGCATTAAGAATGCTAAAAAAAATACTAATATTGTAGGATTCTATACTACAGATGGTTTCAATTATAGTTTTAAAGGGAACTTTATCTTTGATCGAACAGAATACGGGATTAAATATAATTCAGCTAAATTTTTCGGTGAGCTCGGTGATAAGCTAGTCGCAGACACAGTGAAATTGAGCTTCGATATTAAAGCTAATCCCAGCTGAAGAGGATAAAAAATGAAGATATGTACTATAGGGAAAGCTTTTAAAGCATTATTAGTAGTAGGTCTTACAATTAGTTCTTTACATAATTATTTACACGCTGAATCCAATAAATCTCGCCCAGAGACTTTAAAAACCGATGCTAAGCTGAGAAAATTAGAAAAAATCAGTCTAAATGAAGAAGTCATAGATGAGCTCAATGATTACCAAATCGGCTATCGCTCTAATCTAGCTCCTATAGAGATTAAGAACGAATCGACAGCCATTAAAATCCCTAGACCTAAAATACAGCCCAAGATAGGCGTACTCAATACTGAACTAATCTATCAGCCTTGGGATAAGACTTATCAACTTGGTGGTAGCCTAGATCTGATAGAAATCACGAAGAAACGTAAACAGGAAGAGAAGCTTTTAAAACAATGTGGCTTTAATTTCACTAAATGCCCTGAATTATCTCCTAAATCTTTAGAGGAAGAAGCTGTGAGTGCGGTTTCTGATGTTTTATCACGTCTTAAAGAAACTAGCAAAGAAGTTTATCGCGTGACCAAAGATCAGCTTTCTGTCTCTGATGAAAATTAACACTGTATTTTAACAATAAGATTTGCTATTAAAGGCTTAGCTTTGCTAGAATCCTATATGCGGAGTGGAGCAGCCTGGTAGCTCGTTGGGCTCATAACCCAAAGGTCGTAAGTTCAAATCTTGCCTCCGCAACCAATTTTAAGGGGTCTTATCATTATTAATATGGCCAGGAATCGGTCAAGCTGTGAACGACCAGCCAGGGAAAAAAGTTACTAGCCATGCGATAGTAGGTCTTCTTCCGCCATTTAGATTCTGGTCTGGCTACGATGCTCTAGTAGACCGTAACGGCGGTTATTGGGAAGGAAAAATCTAATCACCCTGAGTGGTTTTTAGATTGCTTTCTATATTCGCTAGGTGAGATACCGAGAGTCTGTTTAAATGAATAACTAAAAGAAGATTCTGATTGATATTTAAGTTTATTACTAATCGCGACTACACTTAAATCACTGCTACTGAGGTATTCACAAGCTTTCAGCATTTTCCATTTTTTCACGTATTGATAAGGACTTTCACCAGTTTTAGTTTTAAAGTGAGTATAAAATGAAGAGCGTGAAAAACCTAAGCTCCTAGCCAGTTCATCTATATTTATTTCAGTATCGTAATTTTCATGAATAAATTTTATAGCCTGAGAGCAAACTGGGTCAGAAACTGCTTTTAGCCAATTGTTATCACAGACATCTAGCGTAGAAATATATATACGAATAATCTCAATCAATAGTATAGTAGATAGTTTTTCTATAATTAAATCAGAACCACAGACTTGAGCATCAAACTCTTCCTGCATCATCGTGATTAGGTTTTTAATCTTAGTTTCGCGTCCTTTAATTTTTTCAGCTTTAATTAAAACCTTTTCTGGCAAAGAGCTTAACAAAGGATTTAGCTTACTCTGTTTAAAATTAAAACAGCCCCAGAAAAGCTTAGCCCCACCAGCTTTTAGATCTCCTAATTCAATTTTATGATTAGTAAGCACTTCTTCTGTACCTAAAAAATCATACAAATCGACGATTTCGGCTTCAGGACAAGTTTTAAGAATCTGCACCTTATCCTTTACTTAGAGCAAAATATCTCCAGCACTTAATTTCAATGAATCTATATCTAAATTACCTTCTAGAATAAGATATAAGACAAATTCATGTTTTTTATTTTCGAGTGGTCTTATTTTAAAGCCATGAGGCTTCGCTAAAGAGGCTTCACCAAAAACAATATCTTTCGATTCCATAAGATTAAAAACTTCAGTAAAAACCACCATTGTACAAATTATAAAGAAATTAGCACTTTTCAGTGTTAAAAATATACTTCATTCTGTGTAGATTAACAAAGGAAGCTCAAATATAAAAACAACTACTGCAATATATACAGTAATTGTTTTTATTGACTCTTCTACCTCAGCTACCTAAAAACGAGGAAGAAAAAATCCCTTCTTTTCTTCCTCGTTTTCTTTTATTATCCTTAGGATCCTTGTGCCGCAGTCCAGCCTTGAACACCATCAAAGCTACATAGAGACTCAGTCTTAATGAAATCAAGCCCAGCTTTATTTACATTAGTCAGCAATTCAATAATATCAGCGTGAGAAATAGCTTTATCCTCAGGATTCTGATATCTGCATCTCCAATGATCTACAGTAAAGGTCTCAGGGAAACCATTAGGCCATACTTTCTGACCACGATTAGAAATCAGCTTGAGCTTTAAATTAGCAGTACTAGTAGGCTCTAAAAGCTTAGCTAATTCATCTGGAGTGCATCCTAATTTATGAATGAATACATCTACACCTAGCATTTCTTTTTTAGCAGGAACTGTAGGCTTATAAGTTAGCTTAGTATTTGAAGATTCCACAGCGTTATAAGCAGCCACATTAAGGGTCGCTGGCGTTTGGCCCAGTCTCGCTATTACAGCCTCAGCGAACTCTTTAGTACCGACTTTCTCTTTAGAAACACCCTCTCTGAATATATCGTAGGTATGTATACCATCTTCAATAGTCTTTAACCAAGCATTATGCACCTTAGCTGCAATGTCTGGCTGATTAATATGCACTAACATCTGTACTGCACCTAAAAGTAAACCAGAAGGGTTAGCCATATTTTGACCAGCTCTACGCGGAGCAGAACCGTGAATCGCTTCAAACATCGCACACTGATCACCGATATTTGCAGAACCAGCGAGCCCCACAGAGCCAGCTATCTGAGCAGCAACGTCTGAAAGGATGTCACCATAAAGATTAGCCATAACTATTACATCAAAAGCCTCTGGAGTATCCGCTAATTTAGCAGCACCTATATCTACTATCCAATGCTCTTTTTCTATATCTGGGTATTCAGTACCAATTTCATCGAAAACCTTATGAAAAAGACCATCAGTAAGCTTCATGATATTGTCTTTAGAAAAGCAGGTTACTTTTTTACGATTATGTAAACGTGCATATTCAAAGGCATATCTAACAATCTTTTCAGTTCCAGGTCTAGTAATCAATTTTAAACACTGATAAACATCATCTGACTGACGGTGTTCTATACCTGCATATAAATCCTCTTCATTTTCACGAATAATAACTACATTCATCAAAGGGTGCTTAGTCTTAATAAAAGGGTTATAACTAACACAAGGACGCACATTAGCATATAGCCCCAAAGTCTTTCTAGTAGTGACATTTAAAGACTTAACACCACCACCTTGAGGAGTAGTAATCGGTGCTTTTAAGAAAACTTTAGTCCTTCTCAGGCTCTCCCAGCTACTTTCCTCTATACCAGAAAGTATCCCTTTTGAGTAAAGCTTTTCGCCTATCTCGATTTCTTCTATATCAATTCTCGCTCCCGCAGCTTGAATAATCGCAAGAGTGGCATCCATTATTTCTGGACCGATACCATCACCCTTAGCGACAGTGATTTTAGTTTTAGTTAAAGTATTAGAAGTCATAATTTTTAATTCTAGCTAACACTCTGCTTTGTGGTCTAGCAAAAATTTATAAATATTCTTGTAGGCTCTATGTAAAACCTTCTCTGCACCATCAAAACGCTTTTCTTGAATGAGGTGTTGAGCTACAGATAATTGAATTAAAGACTGGTAGAGAATCCTATCATCAGCAGCATAAGTACTCCAAAACTCCTCTAAGACTTCATGAGACTTAAAATACTCTCCCTGAGAGAATAGTTCATATGCTTTTAAAATCTGTTCTGATGCCATCATCATAAATGATAAAATAAAAAACCAATGATGAAAGCAGAAGTAGATATTTCTAGAGACATTGCAAAAGCCTTATTAGAAATAAAAGCCGTGTTTCTGCGTCCAGATGATATGTTCACATGGGCATCTGGAATTAAATCTCCTATATACTGTGATAATAGAATTACTCTTTCTCACCCTAAGATTAGAGACCTAGTCAAGGAAGCTTTCGTAAAAACTATACAGATGAAATTTCCAGCAGCAGAGTGTATCGCTGGGGTCGCTACCGCTGGTATACCTCATGCAGCTTTAATCGCAGATGCACTGAATTTACCGATGGTTTATGTAAGAACTAGCAGTAAAGATCACGGCAGAGAAAATCTCATAGAAGGTGATTTAGCTAAAGGCGCTAAGGTCGTGGTAATTGAAGATTTAATATCTACTGGGGGCAGCGTAATTAAAGCGATTAATAATTTACAAAACGCATCAGCAGATGTTTTAGGGCTTGTCGCTATATTCGATTATAAATTAGAAAAATCCATTAAAGCTTTTCTAGAACTTGATTTACCTTATTATAGTTTATCGAATTACGATGAATTAATAGAAGTGGCTCTAGAAAAGGGATACATTAAAGCAGAAGACCTGGATTTTTTAAAAACTTGGCGTAATTCGCTTAATTAATAGCATTCTGGAAAATTCTTTAATCTGGCTGGTATCCCTTTCATCAAAAATTTATATTAAGCTGCGTTCGAATTGAATGAATTAATTGGTCATCAGCAGCAGCTCCTAGAATATGGTCTAGAAGATAACCTGCCGTTAAACTCGTATGAGAATTAAATGTCTTTTCCACACCTAAAAAAATTCGATTCTGATCTAGCCCCGCAGCTGGGCCATTATCAACACTGTAATAGTTAATAAAGATTTCATCAAAAGCAATCCACTTCCAGCTTTTAGAATTAAAAATAGGATATTTTAGACCGAGAAGCATTCGCTGCCGCAATGACATAGAATCTGCCCCTTCGATAAATCTTTCTTCTAAACGCAGATATGAAAATGCCTCTAATTTTTCAGTCAAATGACGATTATGAGCGATTTGCTGCCAAATTCGGCTTTCATTATTTAAATCTCCATCTGTAAAACTCGGTGTCCATGCATAACCTAACCAGAGTGCTGTATGTGAATCTAATTTATATACTAATGCTGGTCTAATGAGTAGGCGTCTCTGCCCTGTAAAATTCTGTCCTAAGCGATTCTGAGCTTCGAGATACAAACCCCATTTATCATCGAGCTTTTTATTTAAAGTTATTAGCGACCAATTCTGTAAATCGTTACTAGTTTGAGCGAGACTAGCTGATTCTAAAAAAAAACAT
>DAISHM010000026.1:0-9157 GCA_036822535.1 Candidatus Caenarcanales bacterium | reverse complement strand
AAATTGATATTTTACTCAAAATACAGAAAACATCAAATTCTTTAGATACTATCTACACTCTCAGCCGCTAAAAAATCTTTCTCGCTTAAATCACCTAAATCATGAGTCCAATAGGTCACTTTTACATATCCCCAGCTTAAAACGATCTCAGGGTGATGATTTAAAGCTTCAGCTATTTCCCCTACTTTATTAACAAAAGTAAGAGCTTCTGAAAAATTCCTAAATTTAAATTCACGAGAAATTTTATTAGGTTTTCCTGAAATTAAAGTCCAATTCGGCAAATCATCTAGTTTCATGTGTAAGATTCTATACCAAAGCAGGGTTTTTCCAGAATAATCTTAACCTAAGGTTAAAAGCCAAACAGCACGAGGAATAAAATCTTATCAAAAGGTAAGTGTGTATTTATGGGCGTAAATTTAGAGGAAAATATTAGTGTAAAAGAATTCTGGCAAAATTTCTTTCCTAAATTTAATATAGAAAAGACTAGTAGCTTTAATGCTGATCTAATCCAGCTTAGTGGAACAGAAAAAAAAGAAATTCCTGAATTAATGATTAAAGAAGGATATTACAAACTAGCGCAAAAAGATCTAGGAATTAATTTTACTGAGTGTGCAGAATTAATCAAAAAGCTTCATGATAGCGGCTTAGACCCGGTCTTCGCTTATATGTATGATGAGCTATGGTTATTACAAGCAAGACTAGCAGAGCTTCACAAATTAGTTCTAGGTGAGGATTACGTCATGCATCCTACTTTCTGGGCTTGGTTAGTATCTACAGATATAGAGAACGCAGGCTGGGGGCCTCACAGAGACCGTGATAGATCATGTTTAAGAGAAGATGGTTCTACTAGATTAATCACTATGTGGATACCTATCACAGAAGCTAATCCTATAAATGGCTGCGTATACATGGTTCCAGCTTACCGTGACAGACACTATAATACGGAAAAAGAAGATATACCTAATTTCGATTACCAAGATATAAGAGCACTCCTCGCCTCTCCAGGAGATGTTTATATATGGAATCATGAGGTTTTTCACTGGGGTGCTAGAGCTGCATATAGACCAGGTGGCGAACCGCGTATTAGCTTATCTTACGAATATGCTGCTAAAGACACAGAGCATATTAAACCACCTATATTAGATCCTAAGCTGGTTCCATCCTATGATGAGCGAGTTAAGTTAGTCGCTATGCAAATCCTACAATATTCTCATATGACTAATTTCCCTAAAGCAGTCTTAGATTTTGCTTTAAAGCATAAAGAATATTTTAAAGAGTTCGCTAAAGCCCGTTAGAAACTATATTTAACTACCATAACTATCTCTTCTAGATTAGCAAGCTGTGACTCAGCTATGGCTAAATTGAAGGCTGTATCTAGCTCTATATCAGTGTTTACACCCTGACAGACCTGCCATTCATCTAACCTAGAAAGATTAGTAGTAGCAGAGTCTATGCTAATAGCAAAGCTAGATGGATTACTCTTTAATTTAACTAAGAAGATGACCTCTTCTATGGCAGTGTCTTCTAGAGCCTGAGCCATATAAGGTAATCTATTTTTACTAATAGTCAGATCTATACTAGCGTTTTGCTTTAGTAGATACCATTCACTTGGCATATCATGCTTTAAGTGAATTGCTGTGTGTAAACCAGTTTTCTCTAATTCCTGATTTATCACAGCTAAATTATCCTTAAGGCTAGAACTAGCTAAAGATCTTAAACTTGAACCACCTTCTCTAGCAGTATATTTCACATGTACTACCACATCAGCAATAGTAGTGTAATCAAAAAGCCTAATTTCATCAGGGAGTTCTAAACGCCAGCTACTAATAGCTCCAGTACCCTCAAATGGTAGATAACGTTCATCTCTAAAGTTAAGCTCAAATACTCCGCTATCATTCAGAGCAGCACTAGTAGCTATAGACTGTATAGCTCCCACATTATAAATGAATCTTTCATCATTAGCAGGGTCTTCAGCATAGCCTGTACCTGAAATATTATCAGGGTTAGTATTTTTTCTGTATTTATTACTAACCAGAGATAGCCTTGCACTGATAGAAGTATAAGGGCCAGCTATACACGGTAAGCTCACGCTGACTGATTTTATTCTTCTAAAATACTGCCCAGCATAATCTAAATCGTACAGTACCTCTGGAATATCAAAATCGCAGGAACCTGTAGCCTTAAGCTTAGCTAGAGCCAAAGGATTTAGCATAGCTAAAGACACATGTTTAGTAATCTCATATTCACGCTTATTTTTGTCTAAATAAGCTGTCTCCATACGTTTAATGTCATAGACGTGTTGTTCAGCTGGCTGTAAGCCTTTTTTCATACTATCCCTATAACCTAATGATATGAAACTATCATCTTTACCGAGTTCAAAGCGATAAGCTCTCTCTGCTTTTTTCGCAAAATCATGAGCAAGCTGATACGACTTAAAGTAAACTGAACTAATTTCACCTATCATCCACTCATAAAGCTCTTTATTAGTAAATTTAGAACGCATGAACTCATCAGATTTCTTCGCATTTTCTATCTGCAAATCATGATTCTTAAGATCAGTTTCAGCTATTTTTTTACGAATTTCAGCCGCAGCGATTTGTCTATCTATAGAAGCTAATTCCCTTTCAGCGATTCGTGCTTGAAGCTGCCAATCATCATATCTACGTTCATAACCAGCTACAGTAGAAACTCCTCCAGCTATTTTATCTATGACTTGTGAGCCTAAAAGTATTGCTTTAGCAAATGAGCTTATAGATTGGGCTATTTTTTCACCACCAGTCACTCTTGCAGCAACATGCGGAGAACCACCAAATCCAGAAGCACCAGCATTAAGATCTGGCACTAAAGATACGCCACCTGCTGCCATTTCCATAATCGAGCCCACAGTAAAAGCGACTCCTGAAACTACATTCAAGCCTAAAGCTGTCGCCTCTAAAGCACTGATTGGCTCTATATCACTATAATATCTATATCTTTCCTCTGTAACAGCCTGAGTACGTTTTAAGACATTAATTTGCTCTTTTGCTTCGTCAATTTGTAAAAGTTTTACACTGCGTGTAGCTTTTAGAACCTTCATCTCTAGCTCATTTCTAAGTAAAGTAAGTTTCTCTGCATCTCTCTTTTCTAAAGCTTGCAGCAGAGAATTACCTAGATTTCTGAGTTCTTGCGTTAGCTCAGTAGCTTTCTGTGAAAGTATATTAAATCTATAGTAAGGTGCTCCTGCATTAAGCCCTGCTAGAACCGATGAAATATCCATCCCTGAAGCTGCTGCACGAACTAATGCTGCTGGATCTATAGGTGGAGCGAATAAAGCTAAGCTACGCTCGACACCATCTATATTCTGCGAGTTGCGAATTTTGAAAAGCCTATCTGCAACTAAATCCCAGCAAGCTAATATTTTTTCGTTTTGTGGTATGCAGAAATATAGCATAGATAGACTAATTGACGGTGATGGTAGTTCAGAACCAGATTCTGCTAAAACTGATAAGTCAGGTAGAATATTCTCTAAATCTATCAACGCATTACCAAAAGCATCTAAACTAGCTTCTATCTGATTATAGGTCTGATAAGGCTGCTCAATTACGCTAGGAACTACTCTAGGCTTAGGACCTAATAATTTATCAGCAAGTATATACATCTGTGTCGCCTGAGTAATAGATTCCATAGTGTCTTGTCTGAACAAATAATCTCCCCAAGCCATTAGATTATCTATATACTTCATTAGCAAAGCTTTTTGATAAGCTACTGGTCTAAATCTCGCTACTACATGAGGTTTAAATGGATCTTCACGCCATTCATCAATAGCAAACTCAAGCTCTTTAATATCTTGACTGCTAGAATCTGCAACTCTATAAAGTAACTTATCTATACGTTGTTCTATATAATCAGCATCCTGATGAAGATAAAATGGCTTAGTAATCCAGTATTTTTGTGGACTATCTCCCGCTAAAGCACCAGTAGGATTGAAAATATAATGGAACCATTTCATCGCTTCTTCAAATTTCTGATCTTTAGTGAGTTTAGTAGCTATATAGAAAGGTATATGAAAGAAAAGTTCCCAGTTATAAGAGCTATAACTACCATCACTAGTGAAGTCTAAATCTTCGACAGGATAAGAAAGTTCATCAGTACCAGTACTATGATTTCTTACTACATAAGTTTTAGGAACTATCTGACTAGGACTGTAAGTATCCTCGAAATCAAAGCTTCTCTGCTGTAACTGTACTTCTCTTTTCATTAGCCCAGAAACACCATCTTTATAAAGAATCTTTCTTAAAGGGCAAACTAGAGGATGGTACATGTTTTTAAACTGTTCACCATAGCTTAGCTTACTGTAGGTCTGAATCTCTAAAATGATCTCTTGCAAATCATTATCCTGAGCTAATTGTGTAAGTAAAGCGACAGGATCTGGATTAGCAGCGTAAAGAGCAGCATATTTATTATAAAGATCTGTAATATCCTCAATAAGCTGCAAGACATCTGAACCTGTACGAGTAAGCACTTTAGTATCAGCTGCCTCAATATCAATATCACTAGTGTGAGTAGTGCTAGTGCTTCTCTGTGCTCTTTCATAGAAGCCTGGAATAATCACATAGGCACGGTTACTATCTTCCATAAAATAAGGTAATAAAGTACCTAAAGGAATCTTAGTGATTTGATCTCTCTTTCCAGCATAAGCACGCATTAAAAATTGTTCAAATAGCCATGCAATTAAATCTAGATTAGTGAATTGATGCGGATAAGAGATACGGAATTTATCTGGGGTTTCATTTAATATAGTGTAGAAAATTCCGAAAGAGACTGCATTCCTGACACTGAGATCATCACCGCTAACTATATTCTTCTCGTTATAACGCTGCGCTCTGAGTCTTGCATCTTTAAAATCTGGGAAAAAGTCTGGCATATCATCTGTAGAATCAGTACTTAATTCTGGATAACCCTTACAGCCAGCTAAATTAAAGATACCTGTAGTATCATGCGTCTCATTATAGCCATCTGTACTAGTAACAAAGAAAATTACTTGATCAGATACTTCTAAATACATCAGATTATATTTAGTGCTTTTCAGAAGATCTTCTTGCACAGTGTAGTAAGAAGGTGTAGTGATAGCATCCTCTGAAACTTTCTTAGGCTGCCAAACTCCATTTTTAAACTCACTAATCGCAAGCTGTATTTTTAGTTTCTGTGCAGGTTTATCATTTTCGACACTAGTACCTTGATCTGACTCACTAGGTACTTTAGATTCGCTATTAGGATCAGCTTCATTAGTATATATAGGCCAAGCTAAATATAAGCGATTATTACGAGCAAAGGCTAGGAGCTGATTACCAGTAATATCTAAATCTATTTTCTGCCAAGGAGTCCAGTAGCTTTCCTCCTCAAAACTACGATAATAATACTGAGCGGGATCGCCACCTTTAGTTCTAGCAAAGACATGCATAGTCTTTATATCTGATTGATACCAAGTAGCAGCTACTTCTAGAAAAGCTATGTCATCTAATTTCTCTAAGTATTTAATTAAAGCATCTTCAGCAGTATCTTCATTCAGTTCATTCTGTGACAATTCATTTTCTAAATCAGTGAATAAATAAGATTTATCATCACGTAACTCAGCTTCTATCCAGTTTTCAGGATATAAGAAAACTTTTCGATTAGCTTCCCAAACTCGATAATTTCTCATCCATACCCACTGCTCCCAATTAGCATCAGTTTCTAAATCAGCAGAGGCTTTCGGCTCTAAGCCCATCATACAGCGCTGCACGAAAAGCTGTACTGTACCATGTGCTTGTACTATTCTAGATGAAGGTATTTTAGATTCCATTTCTACATCAATTAAGAAATAGTCATAAAGATCATTTTCATCTTTCATTTCTGGATTTTGGGCAAGTACATAGGCGACTAAAGCATCTCGCTTCTGCGGTCTTACAGTATCCATAATTTCTTTTAAAGTAATTAGCCAAGTATCCTCGTCATAACGTGCTTTTAAAGCGGCTCTTAAAAGAGAGACATCTGTAGCTGCTAACTCAGGCTTAATATACTCAGCGACTTGATCCATGGTAGAACCTAGTGTACGTAAGCATTCTACACCTTTTAATAGCAGCTCTAGATTATCTATATCCTTATAATTATCTACAGAAAAGCTCGGGAAAAGGAAAGTATCTACGGCAAGAATATCATCTTTATCGTGAGCAGTTAACAAAGAAAGTGGCTCTAAGAGTTCATCCTGACTAGTGCTAGAATCCTGCATCAAATCAGCTACAGTAAAGAAGTCTATAGGACTTTCTATATCAGCGGGATTTTCGACTGGACTTAATTCTTTTACCAAATTATGAACTTTTAAGAACTTCACATAATCAGCAAGGTCTATCCCTGTCTGTGACGCAGCGTAAGGTATCGCATCTAACTCAAACCAGCTCATAAAGCTGTTATTCATTAAATACCAATCTAAATGCTCAGGTTTGAAAGCGAAAGCATTTATTAATGGGAATAGTTTATGTAATAGTCTTAACGCTTGATACTGCTCAGAGAAATCTGTTTCGTTAATCGAAGGTAGATTTGGCGTAAGATTTAATTTATCAATCAAAGCATCATCACTAAGTATAGTAGCGATAAAATCTGTACCAATCTGCTTCAATTCAGCATTATTAATTACGGTATCGACTAAATCAGTAGAGCTTTTAAAGCTTGCAGAAAGTATTTCTGAAAGTATACTCAGTTTTTCCTCTGCAAATATATAATCCGCACTAGTGTCCATCAATAGTTTAACTAAAAGCTTCTGTTCATCAGGATAAGTAGCATCAGTATCGGCAGTAGAATTTAAAACCGCTAATTGATCAGTTATCGCATCAGTATCAAAGAGCTCTCCCATAGTACTTTCTATGAAAGCTTCAGCATCACTGAAAGATGACCAATCTTTATCAATAAATTTAACTATAGTCTTAATATCATCTTCATTTAAAGTAATTAGCTTAGCTAAAGCTGTCTGTAAAGCTTCTAGCTGCTCACTAGCACTTAAATTTTCATCATATTGAGATTTATTAATCTCATAATTATCCTGATACATTGACTGTAAGCTTTCTAAGATACTAATAATCTTCTCTTCTTTTAGCTCTCTATCAGCTAAATTCACTGCATCATGTTTTAAGATAAACTGTAAATCAGCGAGTTTTAGTGGAGATATTTTAAGATCTTGGACTAATTCAATAAATTCTAAAGTCTCTGCTGGACTAGAATTCACAGCAATACCACTAAGATCTAAAAGAATTAAAATATCATCAGCTTTAAGTTTTAACTTTTTCATCAAACGTGTTAAGGCAAAGAGATAACTTAAATTAGTAAAATTTAAATTCACATCTGGAAGCAGATCTAAAAGCTTTTCTAATTCTGATTCTTTAATCTGCAAGCAGATCGCAATACTAGTCTGATAATTACTAATTAAATCTGAACCATCAATATTTTCTACAGCTAAACCTTCATCAATAAAGCCATTCTTAGCTTTATTTAAAAATATTCTCTGATATAAAGGTTTTTCTATATCTTCACTAAGTATCTTATGAGGTATCTCACCATAAAAAGCCACTAGATCATCTATTTTTATTTTTAACTTATCAGAAATTTCGACTAACTGAGCTAGCTTAATAATTAACTCATTAGCATTAGATAAGCCATCAGAATTATCATCATCTTCATCTAGCTTGCCATTACCTAGAGCACTTTGAGTTAGTATCGCATCTAAAGTTTGGAAATCTATTTTCGTTTTTTTCTGTAATCTTAAAAAGCGATGTATACGATCTAAAATAGTGTCATTTAAATTCGCAATTTCTTTTTGAGTGGTATCACAGCTCAAATCTAAATGTTTGATATATAGAATCTCGTCTGGATCTATGAAATTGAGTTTCAATAATAAGTCCAGTTCCTTATACGTAAGATTTGTTTTAGTTAAAAACTTATCCACATTTTTCATTTCATCAGAAGCGTTACTAGTAGTAGTATTCCAATAATCTTGTTGATTAGAAATATCTGGGATAGTGATGATTTTCCTCTCGGCTTCTGTAAGTCCTAGTCTTTCAGCTGCTATAGACTCTGTAGCTGGATTTTCAGAAACTTGAAAGTCATTCATTAATTCAGCTTTAGAAACACCAAAACGTGAGAAATAAGCTTTAGCCTCTACATGATTTAAATCAAAAGGTAATTTAAAAGCGAAAGCCTCGTTACGTAAAACATCGTAAGCATCAGGGTTTACATATTCCGGTGCAGCAGCAGTCTCTTCAGCACTAGCTAAAGTTTGCCTTAATCTATAGATCTTATAAGTGGAGCCTGAGACTTTTACTATTTTACAAACCAGTCCAGTATCTCTTAAATAGTGAGGTTTATCTCCAGAAGAACCTGATACTACTTCTGTCTTATAAATCATCGCATCAGCAGTGATTGGTAAATTTTCGGCTTCTAAAGCAGCTAAAAGTGCAGCAGAAATCCTTCCAGAAAGAGGATCTGCACCATCAGATAGGACTCCAGTGTAATCTATACCAGCATCTGGACTAATATATTCTTCTAAAAGCTCACAAACTAGATCTATATAAGGTACAGGAACATTAGCATTATCACAGCTTAAATCAATATCTCCTAATTCTGGTCTTCTTTCAAAGAGTACATCTTTAGCAAGATTACTAGTAACTGTAGGACTCGCAGTGAGATCCATAACAGTTCTTTTATCTAGGAAATTTAATATCTCTACTAAATAAGCTGCTGGGCTATAAACCGAGCGACAGTGTTTACATTCACAGACATCAGTTAATTTAAATAGTGATTTCAAATTAGGAAAGTCTTCACTAACAGCTTCTAACTTCATCGCATAAGTCGCTGTCTCAATAGAGGCGATATCTAAAGTACGAACGGTATCCTGAATCTCTCCGACTACTAACATCGCTCCGACATTGACTCTCTCTGCTTTCTTAAATATTTCTAGAGCTTCACTAGTCTCTATCCCAGCTTTAGGAGCAATTTCATTTAAAAAACGGGTTTTACCGATAGAAACTATACTTTGAGCCGAGTGTTTATTTTGCGCTAGTAGAGAATTGGCTTTTTTATTATGAGGCACTAGCCTAAATACTCGCTGTAAGGATTTGAGTTCTTCTGTTAATGATGCTAACTCTTTTCT
>DAISHM010000025.1:0-9260 GCA_036822535.1 Candidatus Caenarcanales bacterium | reverse complement strand
ACTGAATTGCATTTCGTCAGGAGATTTACAAGCAGCTTGATTATGATTTATCTTCAGAACAGTATTTACAGCTTTCCCTGTGAAAATTTTTATAAATTTATCTACCCCAGAATCAATCCCTGAAATGAATTTAGGGTTTTTAATTTTCAAATAATCATTAACATGATTCACTAATTTTTCTAGGTAAGGGTCTAATTTACCAATACTTCTTTCAGCGAGTAAAACTCCCCCTAATCCAGAAGCGAGTTCCTTAAATTCTTTTTTATTATCACTATCTGAATCATGGATAAATAGCTTATCTCCCATTTTCTTCACTAAATCTATAGCCCATGTACAAGGGCCGTCAGCTAGAAGAAAGCTTGATAGAGCATCTAGACCTATTTTAAATACAGTAGGCACTTCATGACATTTCTCTAATTTTGCACTTTCATCAGCCAGATCATTTGCATGCGGAAGGACTCCCATGTCTGCATTTTCGCTGACTAGGGGCTGCTCATGTAAATCTTTTAAAAGTCTTTCTGAATTTAATGCTGGTTCTTCAGCTGCTTTTACTTGATGAAAATGCCCAGCATCAAGTGAACTAGGATCTCTAGTTACAAGCGAATTTAATGGATAGTTTATCTGCTCCATTTGACTAGGCAAAACAAAGTTAATAAAACTGAGTTTTATCTATCAATAGAAAGTAAAAGATTAAATATTATGAATAGGTTTTATTTACTAACGAGCAGTTCAGGTCTTTGAGCATTAGCCTCTACTGGGTTTCTTTCGAATTTAACAATATTATTAGCCATCTCTAATATTTCTTTCTCTTTATGATTAATCGCAAACATCGCTATAGGACGAGTAACGAAGATATAAGCATTAGGTACTACGTCATTAAAGAAATGAAATATTAAATTTCCAGGTGGACCTAACTTATCTAGAACAGGCTTAGCAACTAGAGCGGCTTCATTAGCTAATAAACAAATTCTCGATGGATGAATCTTCGGATCTTCAGCCACGCAACCAAACGCCATATCTAAAATTTTTGCTACAGGTAAAGGCATTTTCTTACCATAAAGCTTCTCATAATTATCGTGCAGCATCTCTTTTGTGAGTTTCGAAAAATGTAACTCGTCTTTATGATCATATTCTGCACGATTTTTAATATAATCTATAACCCTGTCTTGAAGCTCTTTGCTCTTGAAATCAGTATTAGCAGGATCTACTCCCTCGAGTTTTTTACCAAATAGACCTAGCAAGCCGTGGACTAAGGATTTTACAACCTTATCACCAGATTTATTTAAAATAATTAATAGATCTGGCACTTTATCGTCTAAGAATTGCCGTAATTTAGGAAATATCTTCTTCCACTGTGGATCTAAAAATAATTCGATACTCTTTTCAGCAGCTACAAAACCAGCTCCACCAGCTCCCAAATTAGCCACCAGCTTACCATTTTCGGGAAGGGATGTTTTATCTATTACTCCATGTCCAGCGTGCTTGAACATTTTTACTATCCCAGGACCTATAACATCACCAAAAGTAAAACTAATAATAGTATCTAGTAAAGTATCCACAGTTCCACCCTTAGTATTTTTCGCAGGGAGTGCTGTACTAGCTCCTCTAGACTCTAACTCAAATAAATTCATCATTTGAGATGCCCCTGATATAGACTCTTTATATTTTTTAGCTTCAATATTAGTTTTCAATGCATCTAAATGCTGAGACTTAATCTCCGAGTTCTTCTCATCTGGTTTAATATTAGCTTTTAGATTAGCAACTAGATCAAGAGCTAGAGCATCAGCTCCTTTATCCCCCTTAGCCAAAACTTCTTTAATCTGCGCTAATCTTTTTAGCTGCTCTAAATCAGTCGCAGCGAAGCTTTCTACTTTATGTAAATCACCAAGCTCAACGGGCTTTACCGACTTAGCATCCGAAGAGCTAACGGCCGTATCATTTACTGTACTAGTTTCTTTTTTGGTATGACTAGGCTCGTGAAGCGCATTATTTTTAGTCGCTGAGTTAGTCGCAGATAAGTTAGTGAGAGACACTGCTTGCCTTTTATTTTTTATTAATATTTAAATTGTCGTAAATACTATTTTATATAAAGTAAAGATATTTTGCAAGATAATTTTATTAATAAGTCAATAAAATTTTCATTTGATAAAATCATAGTTTAATGCCTAAAAGAACTGATATTAAAAAGATTTTAATCATAGGTGCTGGTCCGATTATTATCGGTCAAGCCTGCGAATTTGACTACTCTGGTACTCAAGCCTGTAAAGCCTTAAAGGAAGAAGGATTTGAAATAGTTCTAGTGAACAGTAATCCAGCGACGATTATGACAGACCCCGAGTTCGCTCACAGAACTTACGTAGAGCCGATTACCTGTGAATGTCTAGAGAAAATTATTGAGAAAGAAAGACCAGATGCCATTCTCCCGACCATGGGAGGACAAACTAGCTTAAATGCCGCAGTAGAATTAGCAGAGAAAGGTATTTTAGAAAAATTCCAGGTGGAGTTAATCGGAGCTAAATTAGAAGCAATCAAATTAGCTGAAGATAGAGCTTTATTTAAAGATCTGATGAATAGAATAGGACTTAAATCAGCAGCCTCTGAAACTATCACGACAATTAAAGAAGCCCATGATGTCGCTAAGAATATAGGCTTCCCTCTCATACTCAGACCAGCTTTCACTTTAGGTGGCTACGGTGGTGGTATAGCCTATAATTTCGATGAATTAGATGAATTAGTTGCTAAGGGTCTGACTGCTAGTCCAGTGAGACAGATCTTAGTCGAAAAATCTTTACTGGGCTGGAAAGAAATTGAATTTGAGGTAATGCGAGACCTAAAAGATAATGTAGTTATTATCTGTGCTATAGAAAATTTCGATCCGATGGGCGTACATACTGGCGATAGTATTACTGTAGCTCCTACTCAAACCCTTACAGATAAACAATTTCAAGCATTAAGAGATGCTTCGATTAAAGTAATTCGTGGTGTCGGCGTAGAGACTGGTGGCAGTAATATACAATTCGCCATGAATCCAGAAAATAATGAGTTCATAGTCATAGAAATGAACCCTCGTGTATCTCGCTCTAGTGCTTTAGCTTCTAAAGCAACTGGGTTTCCCATCGCTAAAATTGCAGCTAAGCTTGCGGTAGGATACAGTCTAGATGAGATTCCTAATGATATTACTAAAACTACGATGGCAAGCTTCGAGCCAACTCTAGACTATGTGATAACTAAAGTTCCTAAATTTGCTTTCGAGAAATTCCCTGGTGTAAAAGATGAATTAGGTACACAAATGAAATCCGTAGGCGAAACTATGGGAGTAGCTAGAACTTTTAAAGAATCCTTCCAGAAAGCTTTACGTGGAATCGAGATGAAAGAATCCACGGGATTTATCAGTACGCGTCTTTTAGCTAAAGAACTTAGTGAAAGAGAAAAGGCTAATTTAATTAATGATATAAAAAAACAGATAGTAATCCCTAGCTCTAAGAGAGTTTATCAGCTCTTCGATGCTTTTTATATCGGCATAAGCTTAGATGAAATCCACTCACTGACTAAAATAGATAAATGGTTTCTTAAACATTTAGAAGAAATCACTATTAAAAGCAAATCCTTAGAAAAACTAAAAGAGCTAAAAGACTTTTCAGATGAGCTTTTGAAAGAGCTTAAGGAATGGGGCTTCTCTGATAAACAGCTAGAGACTATTACTGGCATTCCAGCAGAAGCTATAGCTGAACACCGTATTAGTAAAGGAATTAAAGCTGTATTTAAAACTATAGATACCTGTGCTGGAGAGTTTGAGTCTTATACTCCTTATCATTACTCTAGCTATGATCTAGAAGATGAAATATCTAAGGTATCTAGCCCTCAGGTAATGATTATAGGTGGCGGACCTAATAGAATTGGGCAGGGAATTGAGTTTGATTACTGCTGCGTACATGCAGCAGCACAGCTAAGAGAAGCTGGTTTTAAAACCATCATGGTTAATAATAATCCAGAAACGGTTTCTACCGATTTCGACATCAGCGATAAATTATATTTCGAGCCGATAACTGTAGAAGACGTACTATCTATCTGGAATAGAGAAACTGAACTAGGTAATGAAATTTTAGGTGCCATAGTACAATTCGGTGGACAAACACCTTTAAATATTTCTGCTGAGCTTAAGCGTCGTGGCGTTAAGATCATTGGTACTCAGCCAGAGCAAATTCATCTAGCTGAAGATAGAGATAAATTCGGGGAACTAGTCTCTCAATTAGGTTTAAGGCAAACCCGTAACGCTATAGCTAATTCAGTAGAAGCTGCACGTAACTTCGCAAACGAGCTAGGATACCCTGTAGTATTAAGACCTAGCTATGTATTAGGAGGCAGGGGAATGGAAATAGCTTATTCTGAAGCTGAGTTTGACGCTTGGGTGAAGCAAACTATTCTAGAAGATACACAATTCCCAATTTTAATTGATAAGTTTTTAGATGAAGCTGTAGAAGTAGATGTAGATGCTATCTCTGATGGAAAAGAAGTAATCATCGCTGGTATCATGGAACACGTGGAATATGCTGGTGTGCATAGTGGAGATTCAGCCTCTGTGTATCCCGCTCAGAATCTTTCAGAGAATATTTTAAAACAGATTAAAGAAGCTACAGAAAAGTTAGCTTTAGCGATAAATGTAGTAGGTCTATTGAATATACAGTTTGCGGTAAAAGACGAGGAGCTATACATACTAGAACTCAATCCTAGAGCCAGCCGAACTGTACCATTCATCAGTAAAGCCACTGGCATTGCTTGGGCTAAGCTTGCTAGCTTAATTATGGTCGGTAAAAGCATAGAAGAACTAAAAGTTAGAGATCTGCTAAAAAATATTCCAACTGAACAGATCTCTGTTAAAGAAGCTGTCTTCTCCTTTAATAAATTTGATGGTACATCCATATTCCTTGGCCCAGAGATGAAGAGTACTGGCGAAGTAATGGGAGTGAGTAATAGCTTTAATATGGCTTTTGTAAAGGCACAGCTTGCAGCCATGCTGAAATTACCAGCTTCAGGTAAAGTTTTCATGAGCTTTAATGACAGAGATAAAAAATATCTTAAAGAAATTACTGATGATTTAATTAGTCTAGGTTATGAAATAGTGGCTACCAGCGGTACTGCTAATTATTTAGAGCAGATTAATGTACCTCTTCAGCGTGTTTATAAAATTAACGAAGCTAGACCCACTATAGTCGATTTACTGAAAAACGGCGAGATCACTATGATATTTAACGCTCCTTCAGGAAAGGTAGCGTTTGAGGATAGTCAAATAATTTCAAAAATAGCTCTTTCTAATAATATCCCAGTAATTACCACAGTCTCTGCGATACAGGTATTAGTTAAAGCACTTGCTGCGTTAAAAAATCAGGCACTAGAGGTAAGATCTCTTCAGGAGTACTTAAGCTTTAATTTATGCGAGATGAGAAATTAGCCTTCGGTGTTTTAGGAAATACCCTTAAACACTCGTTATCACCTCAAATTCACTCTGCTGCAATTAAATTTGCTGGTATTGATGCTGAATATAAAAAATATGAACTTGAAGAAAATGAGTTTGAAGATGGTATCAGACCTTTATTAACTGAACTCAATGGACTGAATGTGACCATCCCTTATAAAGAAAGGGTTTTAAAATATATAAATAAAGTCGATAAACTCGCTAAACGTATCGGTGCTGTAAATACGATAAAAGTTAATAGAGGAGGGCTAATCGAAGGTTACAATACTGACTACTTCGGTTTTCAAGAAAGCCTTAAAGGTCTTAACTTAAAAGGTAAAAATGCCACTATACTTGGCAGTGGTGGAGCGGCTCGTGCAATTATCATCGCTCTAGAAGATTTAGGTTTAGCAAAAATCGACGTCAGGGTGAGGAATGTAGATAAAGTAGTGAATACCTTACCTAGAGTAGATAACTGCGAGCTAAACGTAAATTTATTTAATCGTGAATCAGATACTTCTGAAATAGATATTTTAATCAATGCTACCCCAGTAGGACAGGGAAGATTGGCTAATGAAATGCCAGTCACAGAAAGGCAGATAGAAGTTTTAAAAGATAGCACTATAGTCTACGACCTAATTTACTCAGATACTTTAATGCTAGAAAAAGCTAAAGAGAGAGGCTTAAAAACTATTAATGGCGCAGACATGCTAGTACTGCAAGCGGCACAGGCCTTCAGCATCTGGACGGCAATTAAGCTAAATGATGACTTAATTAATGTCATGCGTGAAGCCATGAGAAAAAACTTTTTATGAAGTTTTTTTCTTTTAGCCTGTTTTTTATGATAAATTATAAGCTTATTGGGATTAGCTGGCTAATCCTAAGCCTCGTAAAACCTTTCTCAGGGCTTGTGGCGGAACTGGCAGACGCGCATGACTTAGGATCATGTACCTCACGGTGTAAGAGTTCGACTCTCTTCAAGCCCACCATTTTTTAAGTAAGTCTATTTAATTATTCTTTGTCTAGCGAAGTTGCTTTTAATGATAATTAGTTCTTCAAGATATGAATATTCTAAATGCTGCTGAATAATCTCGTCATCACTAAGCTTCTGTTTCTTTAAAAATTCATAGCAGTCTTCACAGCGAGTAAATAAATCATTAAACATTACAGGTCGCCCAGGTGGAAAGAAAGTTCTAAAATTATCTTTAGTTATTTGAATTATCTTAGAACTATTATCAGAAGTCACATCCCCATTCATTTTTATACTAGTAGCTTGCTGAGCTTTAATAAACTCTGAATATAAATTAAATAATTTCTTTTCCCCATCTGCTGTCTGAAAATTAATTTTCATTGCAATAGCTGGAGTTTTAGTTAAAGAATGATCTGTAATATTTCTAAAAACTTTTTCCTCAAAACTATCTCTATCTAAACCAGTTCTAGCTAAAATATTGTCACGATTCAGATCTATCCATTTTCCATATGCATTTATCTGATCTTCGCTTGGAATAAAATACCCCCCTTCTTTTCTAGGAAAAGCCTTATTAGGGTAAAGATACCTAGCTTCTTGTTTTAAAATTTTATCTAAACTATCCAAAACCTTTTGAAAATCATCTTTAGATAAACCTCTGACTGGATTTAAGGTAAAAGTACCATTATCATTAATACTAAGATTCTCTATCTGATTATGACCTAGGGATAAATAGGCAGCAGCCTTACCTTGATCATCAAGTATATTTAAATTATCTTTTTTTAAAAGCCTTTTTAGAAAAGCTTCAGCATTAGATTCAAAACTAAGCTTAGGCTTAGAGTCTAAAGAGCTTAAATCAAAGCCGAGTTTCTCACTAATTCCCTTATAGACACCTCTTAAATTAATGTAATTATTATCACTAAGGGCTGGAATTGAAGATAAAGGAGAATCATTTTCAGCAGATTTTAAAGCTTTTATTTCTTTCCATAATTCTTTATCTATTCCTTTATCGGTCTGGAGACCATCTTCTGAAATGATATTTTCGGTAAATCGATTTGAGGATCTGCCTGGAGATTTATCTTTAGCATGCTTAGAAATCGAATAAGTGTTTAAAAGAGCCATATCATAAGGATCTCTTAATGGATATAAATGAGATTCATTATCTCTCAATTCTTTAGCAGCTTCTACAATAAATCTTTCATTAGATTGATCACGAAGATAATCTTTTGCATCACTATCTATACGACGATGAATACCGAATCCATACTGTTTTTGATAATTACGAAGATGAGCTAAAACATACCTTCTCTCTATATGATTTTTCTCAGTTATCTTTTTAAGATCGTCCTCTATATCAGCAATATAATTCAGTGGTGAACTAGCTTCTTTCAGAGAGTTCTTCTTGACAGGATGTAAAGGAAAGCGAAGACTAGCTAAATTAAATAGTAAATGTTTTTTAGCTTCTGAGCTTTGAATAAGAGCTGAAGGAGCCTTAGTAGAACTGACTTTCACCTGCGATACAGAATCTGAAACAGAGTCTCTAATTCCATCTAATTCAGTTTTAAGCTGCTCCTGAACAGCTAACCATATCAATGGATTATATTTTTCTACTCCCGAAGACCTAATCAGTAATTCAGACTTAGGGATAAAGTCAGCTCTAGACGTATCACTAAGTTCATTTACTTTAAGATCTATAAGCTCACGCGCGCGCTCAGTTAAAGCTGTTTTTAAAGCTATTTTAAATCTGCCATCTAGTTCTGTTTTAAGTAAAGGAGCCAAAACACTAGTCAAACTCATAAAGCCACTGTATTGATCTAAAGATTTTATATCTACAGAATTCTCAACAGCTGCTGATTCAGTATTTAAAAGCTTTTGTGAGCTAGAAAGTAGAGAAGGATTAGCTGAAGCCCCATTTCCCAAACTCATTCCAGTCGCAGAAGCTATATTAACCGGCTGAAAAACTGCATTACCATCAAGCAAAACTTCAAGTACATGTGACTCTTAATGGGGATTCTGAGGATCTAAACGCGTTACCCTACCGAGCATCTGCATATACTTAGAATGGCTGGCAGTGGGAGTCAAAATCGCTAAATCTAACCACGGAAAATCAATCCCTGTATGTAATTTCTCTACAGAGCTTACATTCTTTAAATCCCTATTTTCAAGCATACTAAATAATAGTCGTTTATTATATGCAGCATAAGCATCACTATCAGCAATAACACTAAAACCTTTATACTTAGTATCTTCTGTGATTTTTCCCTTAAAACCATCTAGGAACTCCTCTCCATATTTATCTTTACGGTAGTTTTTAGCCTGCTGAATTAAATCATTAGAAATAAATATCCCTTTACCTGTATAGGAGGCAGATTTAATACCATAATCATCTAGCATTTTAGCTAAAGATTTAGATTTTTCTATATTAGGCGTAAAAGATACAGCTCTTAAATCTTTTAAGATTTCATCAGTACTGATTTTCTTAGCGATGGCTTCTGTAATGAAATCCCAATTAGTCTTTTCGCCTTGCCCTACATTAGCATCTAAAAATTTATTAAAACGGGTATCTTTAATATCTCCATCTTCATCCAAATCACTCTCTTTCACTTCCTGAAAAAGTTTCACATCTGACATTTTCATCGCATGCCATTTTATTGGAGAAAGTTCTTTATCTTTAATACTTTCAGCTAAAGATTTCTCGAAGACTCGCTCTAATTGAAGACCCTGATCTTTAAATAAATCTTCAATAGGGGTTCTAGTAAATAAAGCTGTGTTACACACTCTAATAGCAGTTAAGCTTTCTTGAGAAACTAAAGTCACTTCATTAAAGAATAATAGATTATC
>DAISHM010000024.1:0-9390 GCA_036822535.1 Candidatus Caenarcanales bacterium | reverse complement strand
TAGTGAATGACTGAGCAGCGTTCTCACCTGAGCCTGCTGCTCAGCTGGAAATACATCAATTAATCTATCTATAGTCCCTGCTGCTGATGAGGTATGTAGAGTCGCAAAGACCAAATGACCAGTTTCCGCTGCTCTTACCGCAAGTGAGATAGTCTCTAAATCACGCATTTCACCGATAAGAATTACATCAGGATCTTCTCTTAGAGCAGCTCTTAGAGCATTAGAAAATGAATGAGTGTGATTACCTACTTCTCTTTGATTAATTACACTCTGCTTAGAGCTGTGAATATATTCGATAGGATCTTCTATAGTTAAAATATGCTCTGCACGATTAGTATTAATCCAGTCTACCATCGCAGCTAAAGTAGTGGATTTACCCGAACCAGTAGGACCCGTTACTAAAACTAGACCACGAGGTAACATTACTAATTTCTTTACTACATCAGGTAAGCCTAATTCATCCATAGAAGGAATCTGAAAGCTAATCATTCTTAAAGCCACACTATAACCGAGTCTATCTCTAAATACATTAATCCTAAAACGCCCTAGCCCCTCTATACCATAAGCACAATCTACTTCCCAATCATTTTCTAGAATTTTAAGCTGATCTGCTGAAAGAAAACTATCACAAATAGTCTTAATCTGCTCACTAGATAAACGCTGCATTTCAGTGCGACGTAAAGCCCCATTTATTCTTAATATAGGCGGTTCCTGAGGAGTAAGATGAAAATCACTGGCTTTAGCTTTTATAACGAGTTCTAAGAGTTTATTTATCATGAAAGTCTGTCCTTAATTTACTTTAAGCTTATATGCTTAAAGACCTTATGTGCTGTATCTAAGAGAGGAGAAAAATCTTTAGTTCTTGATTTTAATATCAAATAATTACCTTTAAATTCTGCAATTAGATACCAAGAAAAAGCACTACTCACTAATGCCTGACAGACTTTACCAGCACCAATCGCAGTGGAAGCCTGATTAGATTGCTTAAATACAGCGATAAGCTCTTCTTTATTCGATTCATCCCAGAAAAATAGAGACTTCTCTAAACTCTTAAAATCATCATCTAGACAAAGAGCTGCGGTAACATCTGGGTTAATATACTTAAGTAAAGCTTCCTCTAGAGTGGATAATTTTTCATTGGTATTCGTATAAGCCTTATCTGAAAACTGATCTAAATATACATCGAAGATCTCATTCACCTCTTCTTTGAGCTCTAACGCCATTCTACGTGATTTGGTTAATTGTTTTTCTTCAATAATCTTTTCTTTAGGGACTTCTGCAATTAAATCAGAGAAATCTGTCTTCTTAAAACTACTTAAATCAGTCTCTGGCTCTATGTAATCAAGATTTAAATTTAATTTTTCTTTGGTATAAATTACTGCAAAGACTAATAAATTGACAATTAATAGTATAAAAGCATTTATAGTGACACTGGTAGGATCATAGGCTGCACTAGAATTAGCTGCAAGCTGAGATGTCTTCTTAAAAGTCAATACCGAAGTGCCTTCCCCTATAGGAATAAATACTAAAATCATAAAAAAGACTGCAATTATAATCAGGAATTCGGCTGAAAGTTTTATTACCTTTTTATTCTCTACCGCAGGGAAGGTAAAACTTATACTTAAAAAAGCGAAGGCTAATTCTCCCATAATTAAATTCAATACAGATATTTCTGTAAGTAGATTTGAGAAACCAGAAAGATAAGAAAGTGCAGTGAGAAGCACAGTAACACTAAGTATCAGCGTTACTATACGCCTGCGCATTAAACCACCAAGAATAGAATCTAAATCAAACCCTGAAAGCAACTGATAACTCCTTCATCAAAAACTCTTTTAACTTAAGAACTTCCGCATCAATTTCTTCACGCGTATAATCTTTCTCAGAATGCCATCTCAATCTTACAGTAAAGCTTTTTTCATAAAGGTCTAAAAGCTTAACTGCAACTAGATCTTTAGATTTAAATTTATTAATAGCATTTGTAATCTCTGCATAACGAAGATTAGACTGAGCATCAATAGTTATATCCCTTTCAATAGGCGGGTTTTTAATTATCTTAGAAAATTTACTTTTAGTCTTACGCGGCAATTCAAGCTCCATAAAATATAATTTTTCTGGTACTTCTAAGCTTTCTAATTGCTGTGGGTGAATTTTAGCGATATAACCTATTTCTCTGCCCTGATAGAGCACTTTTGCAGCTATGCCTGGGTGCATGATTTGCTCTAATTTAGCACTAGGCATAGAAGATTTCTTGACTGAAAGTGGCTGCTCATCTAAAGCTAAGAAACTAGCAGATGGATAAAGCCTTTCCACTATAGATTTCAGCTCGTAGAATTCTTTCTCTGAGTGTAGAGGTTTATGTTCATCTAACCAAGACTTTTCTAAAACAGCCATTAAGACAGCTACTTTATTAATCTCTAAGGTATCAGCTAAAGTATAGTTTTCTGCACCCTGAGCTGCTTTTAAAGCATAGGTTTTTCCGAATTCAAATATTTTAATATCTGAACTTCTATCGTTAGCGTAGTTCTTAGCAGCAGCTTTAATTAAAGCTGGCAATAAAGAGGTTCTTAAAACTGAATAGTCTTTAGATAAAGGATTTAACATTTTTATAGCTAAGTCTTCTACCATGGATTCACTCACTAAACTACTAAGAATGACTTGGTTAAAACCTTCCGCTACTAATAAATTCTCTAAATCTTCTTTAGCGAAGGAATCCTCACTTATCTCTTGAAAAGAATGCATAGGTGGAACCTGTACTGGGATATTGTTATAGCCATAAATTCTTGCAAGCTCTTCTATTAAATCAATTTCTCTTAAAATATCTTTTGTTCTAAAGCTTGGGATCTCAAAGATTGCCATATTTTGAGTCTCAGAACGGGCTTTAATACCTAAAGGGCTGAGTAAGTCTTTAATCTCATCAAGTCCTAGGCTAAGACCTAAAATACGAGAGACGCTAGCTAAATTAAGCTCTACATCTAGAGTTTCTATCTTCTCATCACCTGCGATTCCTAAAGAACCTAGGATCTTAAGCTCAGTATCAGTGGCTATCTCAGAGAGGAGTTCTAAAGACATTAATATGGCATTTAAAGTATTTAACTTATCTACGCCTCTCTCGAAACGCTTCTTAGCTTCACTATCAATACCAGCGGCTCTAGCACTACGCCTCACTGTCGCAGGATAAAAAATAGCAGCCTCTATAAGTATAGACTTAGTTTCAGTAGTAATTTGCGTATCGGCTCCACCCATAACACCAGCTATCGCTACTGGAGAAGAGGCATCTGCGATTACCAAATTCACTTCACTTAATTCATAAGTAATACCATCTAAAGCTAAGATACGCTCACCTGGAGCTGCTCTACGTGCCGTAAGTCTATTACCTTTTAATTTTTCCCTATCATAAAAATGTAAAGGCTGACCTAGAACTAACTGTACGTAATTACTAATATCGACTAAATTATTAATCGACTTCATACCCATGGCTTCTAGACGATCTTTTAGCCACTGCGGTGATTCTTTAACCTTAAGCCCAGAGACACTTAAAGTATAAAAGAGTTGAGTATCTTTTAAATCAGCAATCTCGGGAGAAATATTCTCAGAGACATTCTCCTGTGCATAAGTCTCTATGTCTTTAAATTTAAGTTCTTTAAGCGGCAATTTAAATAAAGCAGATAATTCACGTGCTTGGCCCTGTATAGAAAGAGCATCTCCTCTATTACTCCTAGCTCCTATATCTAGAACCGTGTCCGTTTCTATACCTAAAACCTTTTTAATCGGCGTACCTAAAGGAAAAGATCCAGTAATATCTCTAATATCAGCTCGATTCGGATCAGCTAATAAAAAGATCCCATCACCCTGTTTATCTATAATTTTTTTAGTCTCATCTTCACTAAAAGCCAGTTCTTCTACACCACAGAGCATGCCATAGCTTTCGATTTCACGAATTTTACTAGCTTTGATTTCAATAAAATCCCCCTTAACATTTTGAAGCTTCGCTCCTAAAGTGGCTACTGGAACTTTTTGACCTACTGCGATATTTCTAGCTCCACAGACTATCTGCTGTATATTTTTAGTTCCATCTGGATTTAGATTAATCGCGGTTTTAGTAATTTGTAATTTATCGGCATTAGGATGTGGACTAATTTCTAAGATCTCACCTAAAACAATTCGCTCATCAAGCTTATCATTAAAAACATGATAATCTTCGACTTCAAAAGCTCTCATAGTTAGTTCTTGCACGAGCTTATCTAGAGCCAAATCTTTTAGATCTATAAATTCATTCAAACAGTTTAAAGATACTTTCATGCAAGTTACAATATTAGCAATATGAAGTTGATCATAAAACCATTTTTAGCTTTTTTAATGCTAGTGAGTTTAATTAAGCCCCTAGCAGTAAAAGCAGCTGAGACAGGCCCTGCGCAGCCTCACTCATCTTTAGAATGGCTTGAACTAATGCAGGATTGGTTAGATAGTAAAGTAGATGAAAGCAGTATAGAACTTCACGAAGAAATGGATAAAACACTAGAAACTGCTGAGAAGAGAAAAAGTGAATTAAAAAAAGATATAGAAAAAACTAAGAAAAAAAATCGTGAAAAAAAAGAAAAATTAAAAGAAAAGCGTGAAGCTAAAGAAGAGGAATAAAGGGAAAAACACGAAGCTAGAAAAGAAAAACTAGAAGGGCGAAAATAAATGAAATGATAAAATCAAGCCTGTGTTTAACTCGCTTGATCTAAAAAAAATAGACTTTTCTAGACTAAAATCGATAGTAGAAAATTTTCCTAAAGCTCGTGTACTAGTTATTGGTGATTTAATTTTAGATGAATACCTGAGAGGCACTCCAGAGCGTATTTCTCGTGAAGCGCCAGTGATTATACTCCAGTATATAAATTCACGCTACACTCTTGGAGGCTCTGCTAACGCTGCAAGTAACCTAGCTAGCCTAAGTGCTAAGACTGCTTTAATGGGTGTACTAGGTGAAGATAAAACCGCTGAGAGGCTTATACAGATTTGTGCTGAGCGAAATATAGATTTATTTTACTGCATAGATCTGCTCAGACCAAGCACCTTAAAGACTAGGGTGATTTCTAGTTCTAGTGCAGACCCCGATACTGGTACAGTGCTAAAGCAGCAAGTACTAAGAATAGATCATCAATCTAAAGAGCAAATCAGTGAAGAGCTGAGTAAAAAGCTTTTAGCTACTCTTAAGGGGATAATCCATGATTATGATTTAATTCTTTTATCGGACTACGGTAGTGGAGTCTTACACGAAAGACTAGCAAATGAAATCATCAAACTAGCAAAGCTAAATAAAAAAACAGTCATAGTCGATAGTAATGGTAACTTCTCTAAATTCACTGGTGCGTATTGTCTTACCCCTAATCAACCAGACGTGGAAACAACACTAGGGGTGAAGATCCAGTCAGATGAGGATTTATTTTCAGCAGGAGAAAGGTTATTAGATCTCATTGAAACTGATCAAATGTTGATAACCAGAGGAGCTAAAGGAATGGTCTTATTTAATAGAAAAGGAAAGCTATTAAGTGCAGATCTAATCCCTGCCTTTAATGTAAGTGAAGTATTTGATGTCAGTGGGGCTGGAGATACTGTCTCAGCTTGCTTTTCATTAGCTTTAGCGGTGGGAGCGACTAATCTAGAAGCAGCTCTACTAGGAAATATCGCTGCGAGTATAGTAGTACGAAAATATGGTACAGCGACTACTAACATTGAAGAACTAATGAAAGAACTTGATTTAAAAGCTAAAGCTGAATGATAAGATGTTCTATCTCACTATGAAAAAGAAAGCCCTAATCTCAGTTTCTGATAAATCTAAATTAGAAGAACTTTTAGAAGTTTTAGACTCAGAGTATGATTTTATTAGTAGCTCTGGCACAGCGAAATTCATTAAAGAAGCTGGCTATAAAGTTACTGTCGTAGAAGATTTAACTAATTTCCCTGAAATACTCTCGGGAAGAGTGAAGACACTACACCCTAAAATATTTGCTGCTATTCTTTTTGACCGTAATAATCATCAGCATTTAGAGGACATAGAGAAAACAAATATTTTATCTATAGATTTAGTCATAGTTAATCTCTATAATTTTGCAGAAGAGACTAAAAACCTCTCTCAGAATTAACCTGATTTAGATACAGCAATAGAATATATAGATATAGGCGGACCTAGTTTACTGCGAGCAGCAGCTAAGAATTTTAGACATGTCATTTGCTTATCTAATCCAGAACAATACGATAGTTTTATTGATAGGTATAAAAATAAAGCTCTAGATTTAAGCTATCGTAAACAATTAGCTATAGAGACTTTCCGCATGACCAGTGCTTATGATGCACTAATAGAAAGGTTCTTCAGTCATGGAAATTCTATAAGTGAGATTGGCAAAGAAAATACTCAAAGCGAAGAAAATTTATTACCTGAAAATTTAAATTTAAATCTCGAGAAAGTTAAAACATTGAGCTACGGAGAAAACCCTCACCAACAAGCCGCTTTATACATTGAAAAAAGCAGTAAATATCGTGGTTTAGCAGATGCTAAGCAATTACATGGGAAAGATTTGAGCTTTAATAACCTGTTAGATCTTTCTGCTGCTTATAATATAGTCCAAGAATACGGTCCAGAAATACCTTGTGCAGTTATCGTAAAGCATAATAATCCTTGTGGAGTCGCTATCGCTCCTAGCATCAGCCTAGCTTTTATTGAAGCCTTAGCAGCTGATTCTGTAAGTGCCTTCGGTGGAGTAGTCGCTTTAAATAATCCCGTAGATTTAGCCTGTGCTAATGAATTAAGCCAGATCTTCTTAGAAGCAGTTATAGCACCGAGTTTCACCCCAGAAGCCTTAAGCATACTCACTCAGAAAAAAAATATTCGCCTAATCGAACACCCTAATTTTAAAGCTAGTGCTAATAATTTAGATATTAAAAAAATAGATGGTGCTTTTCTTATACAGACCGCTAATCATGAATTGATTGACCAAAACCTTTTAAAGACCGTTACTAAAAAAACTATAGATGAAAGCCTGTGGGTAGATTTAATACTCGCTCTTAAAATAGTTAAACATGTTAAGTCTAATGCCATAGTAACTACTATGGGTGGCAGGACACTCGGAATAGGTGTAGGACAGACGAATCGAGTAAAAGCAGTCGAAGATGCTCTTAGGAACTTCGATCTAGATACACGTGGTGCAGTGCTAGCCTCTGATGGTTTTTTCCCATTTCCAGATAATGTACACCTAGCAGCACAGAATCATATCGAAGCAATTATACAGCCTGGTGGCTCAATTCGTGACGAGGAAGTAATAAAAGCCTGTGATGAACTAGGTATAGCGATGGCGTTTACTCAGATTAGACACTTTAAGCACTAGCCAATCATCCGCACCAAGCTAAAAGCTAAAAAAACAGCTAAGACTGAAAGTACCACGCTAAGAGCAATATAAATTATTCCTACTAATAAATCTCCTTTTTCTGTAAGTAGCGTGAAATCTAGAGCTACAGAGGATAGAGTGGTAAAAGAGCTCAGAAAACCTACACTAATAAAAGCTCTTAATTCAGGGCTAACAGAAAATTTCAGAGCAGCAAGCTCAATAAATAGACCCATAAAAAAAGATCCTAAAACATTAACGATTAAAGTAGAAAAAGGTAACTGAGCCTGTATGAGAGGAAAAAGTCTAGAAAAATAGAGTACCAGAAAATGACGAGATAAAGCTCCTAAAACAGCTCCTAGAGAGATCGGTAAAATTAAATTCATCTATCTTCGAAGACATTATACTTAGCTTCTTCTTCATCTCCATCAAATTCACCACTCTGCCTAGTCTTTAGGTATACTGCTATACCTAAAATCAGAAAAAGCCCGCAGATTAAACCAGGGCCTAAATAAGACCAAGCTCCGGCTGAATTTAAAACGCAGTTAGGACACATAATATTAATCATTTTACCAAGGTGAAATGAGGCTGTTTTTAAATCAGCAAAAAAATCCTAAATTTGCTAAAATCATGAAATACATATTATGTTAAAGACACTTGGTTTGCCTGAAGAACTCACTAAACTCGACTTAGCTAGTAAAGGAAATGTAAAAATTTTCACAGGCAGAGCTAATCCTAAATTAGGTGAGGAAATCGCTAAAGAGCTGGGTTTAGAGCTAGGTAAAATTAAAATTCAGCCTTTTGCTGATGGTGAGCTTTATGTACAAATCCAAGAAAGTATTCGAGGCTGTGAAGTGTTTTTAATTCAAGCTACTCACCCACCTGTAAACGAAAATCTCATGGAGCTTTTCATTATTATCGATTCGCTGAAAAGAGCTTCAGCAGAGAAAATTAACGTAATTATGCCTTATTACGGCTATGCTAGACAGGATAGAAAAGCTGCTGGCAGAGAACCTATTACCAGTAAACTGGTAGCTAAACTCATAGCTTCTGCTGGTGCAGATAGGGTGATTTGTTTAGATTTACATTCAGAGCAGATTATCGGCTTTTTTGATACATTAATCGACCACGTACATGCTGCTCCTATACTAATTGACTATGTAAAAAGATTCATCGGTACAGATGATTTAGTAATAGTATCCCCAGATGTAGGCGGAGTAACGAGAGCCAGAGCTTACGCCAAAATGCTAGGTGATGCACCTATAGCTATAGTAGATAAACGCAGGCACCATGATAAACAGAATCATGTAGAAGTTTTCAATATTATTGGTGATGTAAAAGATAAAGTAGCGATTTTAGTAGATGATTTAATAGATACCGCAGGAACTATGACTAAAGCTGCTCAGCTTATTAAAGATAATGGTGCGAAAAAGGTTTATGCCTGTGCTAGCCATGGAGTGCTTTCTGGGCCAGCATTTGAGCGCATAGAAGAATCACCAATTGAAGAATTAATAATTACAGATACTATACCTCTAAAAGCAGAGTGGGAAAATTCTAAGAAAATTAGACAGGTCTCTATAGCACCATTTATGGCTGAAGCTATCCGTCGTATTCACACTAATGGTTCTATTTCAGGACTATTCAGATACTAATCCAGATTATCTTATGGATAAAGAAATTTTACGTCAAGATGCGATTAAGTTCGGATTCTCTGATTTAAGATTTACTAGCGTAGAACCTTTACTAGAAGCAGAAGAAAAATTTTACTTATGGCGAAATAAAGGCTATGCAGCTGAAATGAGCTATATGAAAAGAGCTAATCCCATTAATGCTAGACCGCAAATGCTCTTAAACTCGGCTAAAAGTCTTTTAGTTTTCAGTGCAGATTACTATAGTCCTGCACCAGCACGACCATCACTAGAGCATGGCCGTGTAGCTTCTTATGCTGTAGGCAAGGATTACCATAAGGTTTTGAAGAAAAAGATAAAAGAACTTAGTTTAGAGTCTGATGCTTTTAAAGATTTAG
>DAISHM010000023.1:0-9515 GCA_036822535.1 Candidatus Caenarcanales bacterium | reverse complement strand
ACATGTAGGGCATACCGTATTTTCAGTAAAAAATTCATATTCTTCTAGTTCTTTTAGCAGAGAAAAATATTCACTACGAATTAATTCTTCTAAATCGGCTTTCTCTAGCTCTTCTTCAGTCTCTAAAAGCATTTCACGCATCACAGAGAAATCACTAAGACGCTTAGTCCATGAATCTATTTTCTCTAGCTGCTCTTTTTTGAAACTTATCTGCTTAGATATAGCCTGAGCCTTATTTACATCATTCCAGAAACCCTCTACTAAAGTCTCCGCTTCAAGCTTATTAATTTCAGCTCTCAGTTCATCTGTGTCAAAGGCACTCCTTGACAGCGTTATACTTATTAACAAGTAATTCTTGGTCTATAGTAAGTAAAGTGTCTTCGGGCATAGAGGATATAATTCTAACAGTGCGCCTCAATAAATTTCTAGCAGAAAAAGGCTTATGCTCACGCCGCCAGGCTGATTTAAAAATCAGTCAAGGATTGATTTTAGTAAATGGCAGCACAGCAAAACTCGGTTATCATCTAAAAGCTAATGACATAGTAACTTATGAAAATAAAGAATATTGCTTTAGCGAGAATTTTATAAAAAATTTTTTCTACTTAGCACTGAACAAACCTGCTGGTATAGAGTGTACTTGCAGCAGGGAAACAGAAGGGAATCTCATAGATTTTCTCGAAAATAACCCTAAATTTCAGGAATTAAGAAGTAAGTTCACTAACAGTTCTACAGCGAGCAGAGCAGAAGAACTGCGTCTCTATCCTATAGGTAGATTAGATAAAAATTCACGAGGTTTAATCATTCTCACGAACGATGGCGAAATTACGCATAAGTTAAGTCACCCTAAATTTGAGCATGAAAAAGAATATTTAGTAAGGGTAGATAAGCTGATTAATAAACAGTTTTTAGAAAAACTAGGGCAAGGAGTAGAAATTCAGATTAATGACACTGTGACTAAAGTAAAAACCATGCCAGCTAAAGTCTTTCTAGAAAACGATACATCTTTTAGAATTATTTTAAAACAGGGCTATAAAAGGCAAATACGTGAATCTTGTAAAGTTTTAGGCTATAAAGTCTTGGATTTACTGCGTTTTCGCATCGCAAAATTAAATTTATACGAATTATCACTAAATGAGGGTGAGTTCACGCTTGTAGATAATTTATACTATTCTATTGATGCAGAAGAAAATTCTAAAAATTCTTAGAAATAAATTTTTCATTGCTATTTTAGCTATTATTTTAGCTGCAACTATAGTATTGCCTTTTCTATTTCGCCTTACTTTACCAGTGGTGAACCGCATTCTAGGTGCTCCATCCATAGACATTTTAGAAAATTATCAGCCAATAGGCAGCATAGAAGTCTATGATTATAAAGACAAATTAGTAGGAGTACTTCAGGGAGAGGAAGATAGACAGGTAATCGGTTTAGATCAAGTCGCAGATATTACGAAAAAAGCCATTTTAGCTGCTGAAGATAGCCAATTTTATCAGCATTCTGGATTTAGCTTAACTAGTTTTTTCAGAGCGGTTTTCACGAACCTAAAAGCAGGTAAAGTCGTGCAGGGTGGTAGTACTCTTACTCAGCAGATGGTTAAAAACCTTTTCATTAAAGAGGATGAGAGATATCAGCGTACTTTAAGAAGAAAAATTATTGAGTTATTAATCGCATTAGAAGTGGAGACTAAATATCCTAAAGAAAGAATTTTTGAGATATATCTAAATCAAGTCTATTTCGGTAATTTAGCTTATGGTATAGAAAGAGCCGCACAGAGATATTTCAGTAAACCAGCGAGCAAGCTGACTTTATTAGAGTCTAGTTATTTAGCTGGCTTACTTACCGCTCCGAGTCACCTTTCTAAAAACTTAAAAGAAGCCCAAGTTCGTCAGCAGTATGTGCTAGACAGGATGTTAGATTTAGGCTATATCACTAAAGAAGAGTATGCAGCTGCTGATATTAATAAATTAGTTTTTAAAAAATCACCTGGTAATTTATCGAGGTATCCCTATTACTTCAGTTACGTAGAGCAGGAATTAAATAAACGCTTTTCCCGAAACCAGCTAAAGACTCTAGGGCTAAAAGTCTATACTGGACTTGATCCTAAAGCAGAAGAAGCAGCAGTAGATGTAATGGAAGTAGGTATGAAAAATGCTGCAGCAGGGATTAATCAGGCAGCTTTAGTAGCGATAGATGTAGATACTGCACAAGTAAGAGCTTTAATCGGTGGAGTGGGTAATTTCTGGCAATACCAATACAATCGTGCCACTAACCCACATACCATAGGTAGTTCATTTAAGCCTTTTGTTTACCTGACTGCCTTTATGAATGGAGTTATAGATCAGAATACTATTATTAAAGATGAGCCGATGGTTTTTGATGATGCCTCTACTGAAAGCATGGTTTGGTCACCTCAGAACTTTGATTTAGAGTTTCATGGTCCCATTACTGCTAGAGCAGCTTTAATCTTTTCTAGAAATATTCCAGCGATTAAAGTAGCGATGCAGGCTGGCTTAAATAATGTTATAGATACTGCTCATAAAGCAGGTATTAAATCAGACATGCAGCCAAATCTCTCACTTGCATTAGGTTCTGGAGCATTCACACCATTAGAAGTAGCTACTGCTTACTCGACCTTCGCTAGAGGTGGGGTGAGAGTAGAACCTATTATTATTAGAAAAATAATCGATAATAAGGGAAATGTTTTAGAAAAAAATGATCCAGTCGCTGTAGATGCTCTGCCACAGAGACATGTAGCTTTACTAGTAGAAATCATGAAAGATGTAGTAAATTATGGTACTGGTTCACTTGCGAAGATAGAAGGTAGAAGCATAGCTGGTAAAACTGGTACTGCCGATGGTAGCCGTGATATTTGGTTTACTGGCTTTACCCCAGATACAGTTACTGTAGTTTGGGCTGGTAATGAGCGAAATAGAGAAGTTTTATCGAGTTACGCCACTGGCGGTAGCACTCCAGCTTGGATATGGCGTGAGTTCATGCTTAAGTATTACAGTATTAATCCTAAACCTGCGACTGATTTTAAATTTAATAGTAACTATGTAGCAGTTAAGATAGATCCATTGACTGGTCTTTTAGCTACTGAATATACTCCAGATCCAGTCGAAGTGAGGTATATACCTGGCACTGAGCCTAAGCGTTATGCACCAGTACCAGATACTAGCGATATTAAATCTCGCTCTGAAGCTGAGGAAGAGGATGCTAAATTCACGAATATTAATGAGCGTAAATTATCAGAAGAAGATGAAAAAATTCAGATGCTGAAAAAAATAAAAGAAAAAGCCCAGTAATGGATAATAAAAATCGAATTTATGGTGCTAAGTTAATCTTAGAATATATAAAATCTGGTGGTTCTGTCTCTAAGATTTGGTTAAATAAAAGTCTTAATGCTTTAACTCAAGAAATAGAAGATCTAGCTCGTAAAAATAAAATACCTGTAAATAAATTAGAGCGTAAAGATTTAGAGCGTATTTCTGATGAATATAGAGGGAAGTCAGTTATAGCAGAGGTTTCCCCGATAAAACTTTACGATGAAAAATTCTTACTTTCAGAATTAGGCGACCAGACTTATATATTTGCAGTAAATATAGAAGACCCACAAAACTTAGGGGCTATGATCCGCTCAATACAAGCTTTTGGGGCAAATGGTTTAATTATTAGCAATCGCAATACTACTACAATTACTGATGCCGTAATAAGAGCTAGTGCTGGAGCGGTGTTTAACACTAAAGTAATTCGTGTCGGTAATATCAGTAACACTCTAAAAAATTTAAAAGAGGCTAATTATTGGATTTACGGCACTGATGTTAAATCTGAAAATAGTTCACGTGTTTCAGATACTAAATTTGATAAACGCTCAGTAATCTTAATGGGAAATGAAGGAAAGGGGCTAAGCCCAATCTTAAAAAAACAATGTGATTTTATGATTCACATACCCTGTAAATTTAATAGTTTAAATGTTTCTGTAGCTACGGGCATAATATTAAGTAGTTTCTATCTTCAGAACAAAATAGATGATTAGCCTAGATATGGAATTTAAAGATTATTATTCGACTTTAAACATAAGTTTCGGGGCTAATGACGAAGAAATTAAGAAAGCGTATAAGCAGCTAGCTAAAAAATATCATCCCGATAGCGAAGGTGGCTCTGAAGAAAAATTTAAAGAAATACAAGAAGCCTATGAAGTTTTAAAAGATAAAACTAAAAAAGATAAGTATGACTTAATGTATAAAAGTCAGACAAATTTTTCTAATAAATATAATACGTACCAATCAGCTAATCAGAATAAAACTAATTATTCTAATCAGTCTAGCTCACAGAATACTAATCAGCAGACTTACCAAAACACGCAGCAAAGCCAGCAATCAAGCAATAATCAACAAAATTATCAAACTTATACGAATACCCAAACTAATACTAACCAACAGAGCTATCAGCAAAAGCAGTATAACGATGTTAAGAATAAAAATACTAATGTAAACGCTAATAAAGAAAAGACTTCTAATAAATCGACTAAACCAAATGAATCTTTTAGTGATTTCTTTCAGATGTTTTTCGGAGAAAGTAAATCTCAAGCTCAGCCTATTAAAGGTGCTGACTATGAGATGAATATAGAGCTAGATCTAGAAGATGCGTATAATGGGACTACCCGCAAATTAGAGATCACTAGTACAGGTCAGGGGCAGAGACGCTTAGAAGTAATTATTCCAGCTGGGGTCAGAGAAGGAAATAAAATTAAAGTCACTGGTGAAGGGAAAATCGGTAAAAATGGTGGTGAAAATGGTGATTTATATTTAAAAGTAAAAATCAAAGAACATCCTCTATTTAAAGTCGATGGTGATGATGTACACAGTACTTTAGATTTAGAGCCTTACGAGGCGATTCTAGGGGCAGAAAAAGAGGTTTTAACTTTAGGTTCTAAAGTAGAAATAGTTATACCACCACAGACTAATCACGGTAAGATACTACGTTTACGTGGGCGTGGATTAATAAATGCGAAGAATAAGACTCAGGGAGATCATTTCGTTCATTTAGCGATTAAAATTAAGGAGCATTATAGCTTCGAGGAATTACAGCATTATAAGGCTCTTAAAAAGCTAAATATGTGAAATCCGCTCTAGGACTAAGTCCACTATTCTTAAAATTTTTAAGCTTATTTTCTTTAGCTGCTTTCAGCTCAAAATCGAAATCCTTTAAAAATTCAAAGGCCTTTAAATTAAAGGCTGAATTCGCTTTATGCTCTATAAGCTTAATGGAAGATTCTATAACTCTTCCATTTTCATCTATATCAAAGCTGTAGCTACAACGCTGATCATGACGGTATTTGTCAGTAGGCTGATTATATAAAATCTGATCATTATCGAGTAAGAAAAACTTCCATTTGAGATTTAAATCTTTAGGCTCTAGATTTTTTACAGAGACATTATGAAATTTAATTTCATAAGTCTTTATGGTCATGGCGTGCAGGGGTAAATTGATTATTAAAAGTAGTAAAAAAAGCAGTCTACTAAAACGCAGAGAATGGAATTGTGCAGGGGTCTCAGGCATTAAATACATTCTAATCTAGATAAAAAGTAGTAACTACTTTATTTAAACTATGAGCATATTTAAGCGACTCTTTAAGAGTATTACTATCACGATACAGAAAACAAATCAGCTGATGACACTCATAAATAATTTCCTGATTACAAAGACGGCTAGCGTCAGCTAGAAGCATATGCGTCCACTCTGGATGCTCAGTAATATGCTTAACTCCTATAAGCTGATCCTGCACCTCTTTAATCTGCTGCTGTAAAGTCTGCGGTAATACCACTCTTAAATTATCAGGATTCCCTCTCAGAGCGCCTTTTATAGTCGCATAATTAGTACCACAGTAACCACCACTAGTAATAATAGTATTACCAGCGACAGTTAAGCCGAAGGCTATCATTTCAATAATTTTTATCTGGCTCATTGATAAATCACGGCTACCTATCATCGCAATTTTTTTACTCGCCGAATCCTGTATATTTTTAAACTCTTCGCTCAAATCCTGTACCGAGGGACTGTCTAAAAAGCTACCAGCTTCAGAGTTTACAAAGGAATCCACCTGATTCATCGGTGAATATGAAGCTATAGTTTCAGAAGTAAGCATTTTCCTCGCCATGATTTACAATTATTATACGTGAATTTAAATACCCACAGTACAGATAAAAAGATTAGCATTTTGACTGGTTTAAATCCAGCTCAAAAATCGGCAGTCGAACATCGCGGTTCTCCTCTCTTAGTCCTCGCTGGAGCAGGTAGCGGTAAGACTAAGGTACTAACTCATCGCATAGCCCATTTAATACTTTCTGGGGCTCATCCCGCAAATATTCTAGCGGTTACTTTTACGAATAAAGCTGCTAAGGAAATGAAAGAAAGACTTACTAAAATCATCGGTGAAGATGAGGTGAAATATGCATGGATAGGAACTTTCCATGCTATCTGCGCTAGGATACTGAGAGCTGAGATCGAGAAGATTCGCATAGCAGCACCAGATGGCTCATTCAGAACTTGGAATAAAAATTTCGTTATTTTCGACGAAACTGACACTATAAACATCGTTAAAGAAGCGATCAAGGCCCTGGATTTAGATCCTAAGATTTATGTACCTAAGACTATTCGTTACAGGATTAGTGAAGCTAAAAATGAAAAACGCATGGCTAAAGATTTTAGCACTCAGGCAGTGGATTTTAGAGAGGAAAGAGTGGCCAAGATTTATGCTAAATACGAAGATTTAATGGCTAAGAATAATGCTCTTGATTTCGATGATTTATTACTCTTCAGCGTAAATCTACTTACCCATAATGAAGAAAGTCGCAGATACTATCATAATCGCTTCAAACACTTACTAGTAGATGAGTATCAAGATACTAACCATACTCAGTATGAATTAATTCGTTTACTTGCAGAAGGCTGTCTGAAAGAACAGCGTAAAGATCTTAATTTTTATAACCCAGAACAGCTATGGAGTTCTGCTGATAAATCACTAACCGTAGTCGGTGATGTAGATCAAAGCATATATTCATGGCGTGGCGCTGATTTTAAAATTATTATCGGTTTTCAAAATGATTACCCTAATGCGGATTTGGTTAAATTAGAAGCTAATTATCGCTCTACTGGAAATATTTTAGCGGTAGCGAATAAAATTATTGAAAATAATTCAGAGCGTATAGAAAAGAATCTGCAAGCGACTAAGGTAGAAGGTGAAAAGATCAGTGTTTTCGAAGCGCAGGATGAATTAGAGGAAGCACAGTACATCAGTGCTGAGATACAGAGAAGAGTAGCTTCTGGAGCTAATCTCATAAAAGATTTCGCTATTCTTTATCGTACTAATGTACAGTCCCGTGTTCTAGAAGAAGCTTTACTTAGAAGAAATATACCTTATGTAATAGTCGGTGGCTTTAGGTTCTATGACCGAAAAGAAATAAAAGATATGATTTCTTATCTAAAAGTTCTTTATAATCCAGCTGATAGCCAGAGTTTAAAACGTATTATTAATGAGCCTCGTAGATCTATTGGCGCTACGACTATTACTAAAATAGAAGAACACGCAGAGAAATTTGGTTATACCTTATACAGAGCTTTATTAGAAATCGATGAGATCACGGGTTTAAGCGATGCTGTAAAAAAGAAAGTCCGTGACTTTACTAATCTCATTGAAGATTTAAGATTAGCTGAAAAATCTTTAGATCTAGGTGACTTAGTAGATGAGGTTTTCCATAAAAGTGGTTATGCTGATATGCTAAATAGCTCTAATGATGTAGAATCTGAATCTCGCTTAGAAAATATCCAAGAATTAATAGGTGTAGCTACTGATTATTCTTTAAATGCAGAGGATAATTCTCTGTCATCATTCCTCGCTGAAATATCTTTATTAAGTGAGATTGATAACTCTAAACAGAACTCTAGTGCAGTTACCATGATGACCTTACACGCAGCGAAAGGTCTAGAATTTCCAGTAGTATTTTTAACAGGGATGGAAGAAGGCATATTCCCGCACCAACGCAGCTTAGATGCTAAAGATCAAAGTCAATTAGAAGAAGAAAGGCGCTTAATGTACGTAGGTGTAACTCGTGCAGAAGATAAACTTTTCCTAACTCACGCTAGAAAAAGAAGAATATTTGGGCAGACAGACTTTTCTGTACCGAGTCGTTTTCTAGCAGAGGCTCCTAGAGAATTATTAATCGGCTATTATGGTGAATCTCGCAGTAATGATGGGGGGCCTAGCCGTACTGCTAATTTAGGTAATAAAAACCTTAATAAAGGCTATGAAAGAGAAAGCTTCACTGATGACAGTTTCTCACATACTAGCTTTAACTCAAATAAAAACTCTGCAAACAAGCTAAGAAGACCTGGTTCTGGATTCAGTTCTAATGCATCTAGCTCAGTGTCTAGCTATTATGATGAAGGTAGAGCGATGATCGCACGAGAGGAGTTTAAAAAAGTATCTCCTAGCTTTAAGATAGAGTTTGAAGTCGGCGATACAGTTAAACACGCCAAATTTGGTGAAGGGAAAATCACTCAGGTATTAGGTTCTGCCGAAAAAGTCTTATATAATATTGAATTTAACGAAGGTCAGAAAAAACTTTTAGATCCTAAGTTCGCGAAGTTAATTAAGCTTAGCTAAAATAAGCTTCATAGAACTTTTAAGAGTCTAAAATCAGGGTAAAAAGATATGATACTAACAACTAACGAGATTTTAAACAAAGCCCTTTCAGGCAAAAGAATCAGCCCAGATGAAGCCCTAGAACTCTTTCACTATGCCGATCTTCTAGATTTAGCCTATGTAGCTAATGAATGTCGTAAGAAGTTTCACCCCGACTCTGAACCTGTAACTTATGTAGTGCAAAGAAACATAAATTATACTAATGTCTGCACAGCTAGCTGTAGCTTCTGTGCTTTCTATACTTACCCAGGTGTAGATGATAAAACCAATCCAGCTTATGTACTAGACTATGAGACACAAATCAAACCCAAAATCCAGGAATTAGTGAATATTAACGGCACTGAGATTTTACTACAAGGAGGGCATAATCCAGAGCTAGGACTAGATTACTATCAAGATTTATTTATAAAAATTAAAAATGATTTTCCACAAGTCACACTGCACGCTCTTAGTCCTTCTGAAATAAATCACATCGCAGAAAAGCATTTCACTAGTATCGCGGCTTATGGCGATGGTACTAAAGCCGCTAATATTCAGGAACCTAGCTTAAAAGAAATAAAAATAATTTTAGAGGCATTAAAAGAAGCGGGCATGGATTCCTTACCTGGAGCTGGAGCGGAGATACTCAGGGAGAGAGTACGTTTAATTATCGCTCCTAAAAAAATTAGCTCACAGCGATGGTTAGATATCATGGAAGTCGCTCATGAAGTAGGTTTTAAATCTTCAGCGACTATGATGTATGGTCATGTAGAGACTTATGAAGATAGAATAATGCACCTAAATGCTCTACGCGAGCTTCAAGACAGGACTTCA